>JAYVGA010000625.1:0-29964 GCA_043772635.1 Chitinophagaceae bacterium | reverse complement strand
AGCAGCTTTAAAAGTTCTTTGATTGTTGTAAAAAGTATGTAGGAGTAAATCGGTTTTTAGTAGAAAACTGTTTGAATATGCAGACCATTTAGGGAATGTTTTGGTAACTGTATCCGATAAAAAAACAGGTGTAGATGATGGAGCTTATCAAATTGTATGTTACCCCAGTTTTCCACCTATCCCTTCTTACTGCGAGGTACAGAAGATAAATTATTCTCCCGATGGCTTTATTGACTTTTATACACCCGATGTAATTACAGCCAACGATTACTATCCCTTTGGGATGCAGATGGTGGGAAGAAAGTATAGTAATGGAAGTGGGTACAGGTATGGGTTTAATGGTAAGGAGAAGGATAAAGATATTGGTACAGATGACTACGATTTTGGGGCAAGAATTTATGATGCAAGAATTGGAAAGTTTTTTAGTACCGACCCACTAGAAGAGGAATACGAAAATATAAGCCCTTATGCTTTTGCGGCAAACAATCCGATTTATTACTTAGATGAAAATGGAGAGTTTCCAAAACCGTCTGAAATATTAAAGAAATTAGGTTTTGAAGTAAACCCATATATAGGTGGATTTTTGGATGGTTTAGTTGATGCGTCACCAATTGGAATGGTAGGATTTGGTTGGGATTTATTAACCGATGACGATTTTAGCACTGAGGTTTGGAATGGTTTGAAAGCTTTAGCTGCGGACCCAATAGGAACATTGAAAGCAATGTATGGAGAGAAAGTCGATAATTGGACAGCAGCTTTAAATGGAACAGCAACGGAAGGACAAAAATATGCTGTAGGAAATGATGTAGGGGTAGTAGTAGGTACCGTATTGACAGGTGCAGGAGCAAAGAAATTTTTTAAAGATTTAAAAGTTGCTGGTGAAACTGCTAAAGCTACAAAAGCTGCTGAGCAAGCAGCACAAAAAACTGCAAATGCAGCTAAGACAGTGGAGAAAACTGCAGAGAAAGCAAAATCAGGAATGTGTTTTGTTGCAGGCACAGTTGTTTTATCTTCAAGAGGCTTGGTTAATATCGAAGATGTAAAACAGGGCGATACAGTTTGGGCCTACAATACTATTAAACAAAAAGTAGAAAAACGAATAGTAGCCGAAGCAATAGTAAAAGAATCTAAAGAGTTAATAAAGTTAATAGCCGAGCAAGATATTTTACTAACCACCCCCGACCATCCTTTTTACATAAATAAAAATTGGGTAGAAGCTAGAGATATACAAGTAGGTGATAGTTTACTATTATACAACAATAACAAAATAGCTGTAAGCTTTACAGAACATAAAGACACTACAGTTACGGTTTACAATTTATCTGTTTACGATTTAAATAGTTATTATGTAGGTAAGCAAAGTTTTTTGGTGCATAATGTTGGGTGTAAACAACCTGTAAAACGAGCAGGAAAAAATGGTAACCCCGACCATATAGCAAAAGTGGAGGAGCTAGCTAAAAAAGCACAAAAAGATTACCCTGGATATACTATTGAAAAAGGCAAGCAAATAAAAAAGCATCCTGGAAGTACTCGCCAACCCGATGTACAAGTATTGGATAAAAAAGGTAAGACAATTCATATTTATGAAGCGGAAAGGAGACCAGGTAGCAAACGAAATATTAAGAGAGAGGCAGAATATAAAAAATTAAAGGTAAAGAATGAAACTCATAAAGTAGGAGGATAAAAAGTATTATGGCAGAGTATAATTTTTGTTTAACCGATAAGGAATATCTAGAGTTTATTGATTATTTGTTTACTAAGGATTATCAATTAGTTCCCTTGGCATATTATAAGGAACCGCTGTATTTAAAAATTAATAATCGAGCTGAATTGGATAAGTTCTATTCTACAGGATTAAGTAATAGAAGTATGTTTGCCAATCAATTTTTTATTATTCACAAAAAGTACGAAGATGATTCTTTATTTATATCAAAATTAGATATGAATCAAGGATTGTTTTATACACTAAGTATAGTTGGAAGAGGTGGACAAGTGATAGAATTTACATTAAGCCAAAATCTTAAAAAAGCCAATGCTATTAGAATAGTGCCAAGTATGTTGGGTCATCAATCATGTTTCTGGGATAATAATCTAACAATTAGCAGAAAGCCAAGTTTTACATTATTAGAAGCATACAAGGAATTAAAATCTTTTGTAACAAAAAAAACAAAGCCAATAAAAATTTATAAAAATAATATTCGGGTAAGTAAAGAATTGATAGCTTCTGCAAAGGCAAATGGAACGTTAGTTTATATATATGATGAAGTATTAAAATTTTAATACCCTTTTAATCTCAATTCTTCTTTAATGAGGCTTGCGAACTGTTTCCCAAACTCGTTACCAGCGTTGTACAATAATGTTTTTACTGCAGGTTTAAATTTAGGTTGTTTACCAGGCTTAGCTTTTTGTGCAAGAATAATAAGATGTTTAAGTTCGGGTTGTGTGTAATTGTTGTTAAATATGCCAGCAATTTTATTCACGTACAATGTATAATCCACTAAGTTTTTAATATTATCCCAAGTATTTTGTGGTACAAGAGGTTTTTGTCTTTTATATAAATCAATACCAGTATTTACCATATTTAGCATTGTTGGTTTTATTTTCAAAACAGTAAGTAAATTTTGTACATCCTGCTGCTTGGATTGAGTAAAAGCAGAAAAAGAAACTAGTAATAGGCTGAGAAGTAAAATGTTTTTCATTTTGCTAATTTATGTAAAAAAATAGCTGCGGTATAAATATTTTTTTCTTAAACAGAGATCACCAGAGGTTGGAATCTCACGAACCTTATATCCACATTAGAAGTTGTACAAAAAAACCATCAGAAATAAAGGCTGTTTTTCTCATTACGATACATACAATTACTTGGCACAGTAAGCCCTGGCATAATCCGTAATGAATTTTATAAAATCATCCTTTTTTTCCTGGGGCAACATATCTGCTTTTTTGCGCCACCAGCAAAAATCATGTGCTCAAAAATGCCCCAAACCCCACAAAGATTTAAAAATATTCTTCATGTGTTCAATAAATACAGCTATTGTTCGTTTACCTCTTAACAATTAGTGTATTCAATATCCTTAATAAACCAAACCAATGAAATTTATCACCCGGTTTAAGATGAGCTTTCTGTGTGCAGGGCTTGTTTTTTTAATATTTATTTGCGGCGGCAAAGCACAGTCGCAGGTAAGAATGCGGGGCAATTTGTTTTTAATAGATGATAACGCCAGCATACTCCTTGATGGAAATATGACCAACTACGATAACCAATACAGCAATAATGTAGATGGTAATGATATTTATAAACTGAGTACTTTTGGTGAAAACATAGGGATGCTGAGAGGAACGGCTAATCTTGTAATAGAGCGCCGAAGCCTTATTGCTGCAAGTGATACTACTTTTTTTCGTTTGTGGAATTTACAGCAAAAGCATTACCAGGTGCAGATAATAACAGAGAACCTGCAGCAAAATAATCTTTCTGCTTTTTTAAGAGACCAATACCTTGGTACAGATACACCTGTTGGATTAAATGATACAACCGGTGTAGATTTTTATGTAACCAGCCAGCCCGGCAGTTATGCCCAAAACAGGTTTACCCTTATTTACAAAACTATTGTGGTTACTGCTTTGCCGGTAACATTTACCGGCATTCAGGCTGCGCAGCAATCCAATACCACACAGGTAAGCTGGCAGGTAGAAAATGAAACCGGCATAGAAAAATATGTGGTAGAAAAATCGCTGGATGGTACAACATTTATGGGTTTAAATGAAATTTCTGCTACACATGCAGGTATAACAAACGCTTATATATCCGTAGATAAACAGCAGGAAAAAAATACGGTATTTTACCGGGTAAAAGCGGTGAGCCGGGATGGCAAATTGCAGTACAGTTCCGTAGCCGGTATAAACGCAGGTGATATATCTGCAGGCATAATTATTTATCCAAACCCTGTGCAGAATAAACTTTTGCAAATACAATTTAATTTGCCGGAAGCAGGGCAATATAAAATGAGTATAGTGCATGCTAACGGAACAGAGCAGCCATTGTGTTTGCTAAAAGTTGATGCAGGTAATTTTATTAAAACGGAAAAGCTTCCGGCAAATATTGCTGCAGGTATTTACCAGCTTCGTATAATAACTGCAACAGGAAAATTAACAGTTAAAACAATTTTAGTTTTATAACCGGTTATTAAAATGGGAAAAGGTTATCATCTTTTCCAAAAAATAATCTACTAAAGTTTTTTTTTCGCCGCTGCAGATGTAACGTACCATCATCGTTAAGGCATCCGTTGCGCCGTGCGCCGCCTTGGTCTTATGACCAGCAGCGAACCGCCATGCACAAAGCAGAAAAATAAAAAATATTTTTACTTTCGTAGTTAAGCTGCTCCCACAAGATGTTGCCGCTGGCTTTCAGCCAACGGCATAGCATAAACTTCAATCTAAAGTTTTAAAGTCTTCGTCAATAAAAATCGTTTTTAAATAGAGATGATTATATTACAAATAGCTTAGGTTTGGAATAGCAATAATGCAAGGCTTCACTTCGCCGTTGGCTGAAAGCCAGACGGCGGCAGGCAGGTATCTGCGGCGGCAAAAAACTCGCCGTAGGCTGAAAGCCACACGGCGGCAGGCAAATAAAAAAGGGAAGCGACTAAAAAGTGTAACAATTTTTAAAAATTCGGTAATTGGTTCGTGGGACACGAACCAAGGCGGGGAGATGATTGTATTAGAAATGACTGAGGTTTGGCATAGCAATTATGCAAGGCTTCAATTCGCCGTTGGCTGAAAGCCAGACGGAAGATATTTAGGTATGCTGGCTAATCTTCCTACTTCCCCTTCTTAAAACTCAGCAGCGGAATACTCAGCGCCGTACTCATATCTGCGGTTTTACTTCCTTTTAAAAACAGGCGGTCCCACAGGCTTCTTTCCCTGGTAAACATAGCCAGGCATTGCGGCTTGTTATTGCTGATGTATTTTTTTAACTGGTTAACAAGGCTGGCTTCCAGGGTGGCTTTTTGCTGCTGCAGTTTTATTTTTTTGTAGGGCATTTTTTTTAAAATGGCTTCTGCATTTTTTATTTTGCTGTTGTCTGCATCAATGCCATAATCCAGGTACAATACATCTATGGCTGCTTTGGTAGCTTTTGCAAAAGGAATAATTTGCTGCAATTGCTGGCCCAGGTTTTCAAGGTCGGAAGCAAATACAATATTATCCAGGGGAGCATATTTATAATTTTCCGGTATGGCCAGCACCGGTATATCCGATTTTGAAATCATGATAGAAGTATTGGATCCAAAAAAGAATTTGGTAATACCCGATGCGCCATGCGTACCCATTACAATAAGATCTGCATTATTTTCCCTGGCCACTTCAATGGTTTTTTCTACAACAATGGGGTTGTATTCTACCAAGCATTTTGTGGTGGCAGGCACTTTATTTATCTCAAGATATTTGTAAGCTTTGCTTACCTGCTCCTGCAGTTTTTCCATTTTATGCGCTTCATCTTCTTTTAGCAAAAGCGCCATTTGTTCTTCGGTGCTGGCAGCAGAAAGCGCATAAACAGAAATGCCCGAGCAGTGAAAAACAACCAGGTTGCTTTTCATCTGATTGCTAAGCCTTATGGCATAACGCAAGGCAGCGGTAGCATTTTTAGAAAAATCGGAAGGCACAATAATGGTAGACATACAAATAATTATTAAGCGTTAAAAAAAATTAATGCACCGGTATAGATAACAAAGGAATATTAGTATGGTAACTCATTTTCCTGGTCATACTCCGGTTAAAAATACTTTCAATAAAATTTCTTTTATGCGTAACCATTACCAGCATACCGGTATTGTTTTCGGTTATATAAGTTTTTACAGCATCTTCAAAATTATGGCCATAGAGTGGGGTAGCTTCTATAGTTAATTCAGGATGTTCGTGCTGCATATTTCTGCAAAACAGTTCTATCTCTCTTTTATTATCTAAATATTCTATTGCATCCGCATCGTCTTCATCTGTAAATACCGTAACATTTACTTTGGCTTTCAGCAAAGCGGCCAGCCATATAAGCGGCTCCAGTATTTGTGGCTGCTCTTTAAAATGATGAATTGCCAGCAGTATATTTTTTGGTGGTTCCCATTCGTATAACAGCGGCACGGCCAGCACGGGCACGCCCACATGGCTGATGATTTTTGCTGTAATACTTCCAAAAAGTTTTTCCCTTACTCCAGAGTCACCAAGGGTGCCCATTACAATAAGACCGGCATTGTTTTCTTTGGCGGCAAGTTGTATGGCATCGGTAACAAAACCATTATACAACAGGTAGCTTACTTTGCTTCGGGTAATTTCTTTGGTTACGGTGGCCAGTATATTTAATTCCCGGTTGGCATTGTTGATGATGTCTTTATCAAAACTATCCGGCAGTATAACATTTTCATTCATGGAGGCATGTGTAAGATCGGTTACATGCAAAATTAAAATACATGCCCCGGAAAGATTGGCAATTTCTGCAGCAAAGTTTAAAGCTTTATTGGCATTGGGCGAAAAGTCGGTGGGAACAAGTATGGTTTTCATGATTACACATGTTTAGGTATTAAAGTTACTCTGATCTGTACAAAAAAATATGACGGCTGTCATTCTTTTTTATGATCTATTTTGTTTATCTGGGCATATGACCCAAGTCAGTATTCATTTTGATGATAATCATTTTTTTACCTGCACATTGCCCGTAGGTTTGTGCTAAAAATTATATCATTAAAACAAACCAGCATACTCATACCAATTGTTACCATTGCGGCGATGCCTGCATAGAAACTGTTACAGCAGATAATTTTAATTTTTGCTGTGGCGGGTGCCGGCAGGTGTATCTTTTGCTTAACGAAAATAATTTATGCAGCTACTACGATATAGAGCAGCAGCCGGGTATAAAGGCCAGAGGAAAATTTGTGAGCAGCCGTTTTGCTTACCTGGATGATGAAACCGTAATTAACCAGTTGCTGCAGTTTAGAAGCAATGAGCAGATGAATGTAACGTTCAGCCTGCCGCAAATGCATTGCTCTTCCTGTATTTTTTTGCTGGAAAACCTGCACAGGATTGAAGCGGGTATAACCCGCTCCCAGGTACAGTTTGAAAGAAAAGAAGTTTTTATAAGTTTTAACCCCGCTGTTATTTCTTTACGCAAAGTTGCAGAGCTGCTGGCCTTTATTGGTTACGAACCCGCCATAAGTTTAAA
The DNA here is from genome assembly GCA_043772635.1 of Chitinophagaceae bacterium. Classification (GTDB taxonomy): domain Bacteria; phylum Bacteroidota; class Bacteroidia; order Chitinophagales; family Chitinophagaceae; genus Ferruginibacter. Next base: position 22,757 of record JAYVGA010000625.1, on the reverse strand, counting down.
TGATTCAGCGCCTCAAAAAAAATCAATCTATAACCGTAAAAAAATTGCAGAACTTGGCGTTGCTGGTTTTTGTTTCAGCAATATTATGATGCTCAGTTTTCCTGAATATTTTTCGGGAGGAGTTATTGAGCAGCCCGGTCTTAAACAAACTTTTACCTGGATCATATTTTTTCTTTCTATGCCCGTACTCGTTTTTGCAGCGCAATCTATCTTTGTGGCTGCAGCAAAAGGTTTGCGGCAGGGCATTGTAAATATTGATGCGCCCATTGCCCTTGCCATCATTATTACATTTTCCCGCAGTTATTACGAAATTATTACGGGTACAGGTGCCGGCTATCTCGATTCCGGTACGGGCATTATTTTTTTTATGCTCATAGGCCGTTGGTTTCAGCATAAAACATACGATGCCCTTTCGTTTGACAGGCAATACAAATCTTATTTTCCGCTGGGGGTTACGGTGCTTAAAGAACATAAGGAAGAAAATATCCCGGTTACCCGCCTGCAGGTAGGAGATATCATTGTTATCCGCAACCAGGAAATGATTCCGGCAGATGCCCTTCTGCTTAGAGGCCAGGCCAATATAGATTATAGTTTTGTGAGCGGCGAAAATGAGCCTGTTGTAAAACATAACGGCGATCTTTTATTTGCAGGAGGTACACAAAAAGGTGCGGCCCTGCAGCTTAAAGTGGTTAAAGAACCTTCGCAGAGTTATATCACCCAGTTATGGAACAACGATATTTTTGGTAAATCTAAAAACAAAGAGCAATCATTTATTCATCCCTGGAGCAGGTATTTTACAGCCGTGCTGTTAAGCATTGCCGTGGTAAGTGCGCTTTACTGGTGGTTTACAGATGCATCTAAAATACTACCGGTGGTTACAGCCGTGCTTATAGTGGCATGCCCCTGTTCTTTACTGTTATCGGCCACTTTTACTTTTGGTAATATGCTGCGCATTTTTGGTAAAAATAAACTCTACTTAAAAAATGCATCGGTTATAGAGTCGCTGGCAAAAGTGCAGCATATTGTTTTTGATAAAACAGGTACCATTACACAAACAGGCCAGGCATTGGTGCAGTTTAATGGCGCTGCATTATTAAAAAAAGAAGAAGACTGGATACGCTCTGCCGCTATGCAGTCATCACATACACTCAGCACATCGCTTGCCGGATACCTGCGCAGGGAGCAGGTTACAGCCCTGCCAGCCATGCAGCATTTTAACGAAACTGCGGGTATGGGTATTGTGGCACAAATGGAAGGCGCAAGGGTACAGCTTGGTGCAGCCGGTTTTGTAAATGTGGCCACACAGCAGCATGCATTAACCAGCTCCTGTGTGCATGTAAAAATAAATGATGCCTATAAAGGCTTTTACGAAATTGCCAACAGTTACCGGCCGGGCCTGGAGCAGCTTACTGCAGCCCTTATCAAAAATAAATTTAACCTGCATGTATTATCCGGCGATAATGATGCAGAAAAAAATAATCTGCAGCAAATTTTTGGTGAGCAGTCGCCACTGAATTTTAATATTTCTCCGCAGCAAAAATTGGCTTACATAAAACAACTGCAGCAGCAAAAGCAGCAGGTGCTTATGGTAGGCGATGGGTTAAATGATGCCGGTGCATTAATGCAGGCCGATACCGGCATTGCAGTAAGTGATGATGCGGCCCGTTTTTCTCCGGCATGCGATGCCATAATGGATGGTGCGGTTGTGCACAAACTTTCTTCGTTTATACAATATGCAAAAGCAGGCAGGCAAATAGTAATGATAAGTTTTATCCTGTCTATCCTCTACAATATCGTAGGTATCTCTTTTGCCGTGCAGGCAAAATTATCTCCCATAGTTGCTGCCATACTTATGCCGGCAAGCACCATCAGCATTGTGGTGCTGGTTTCCCTGCTTACCAGCTGGGTGGCCAGGCGTAAGGGCTTGTAGTATTGAAAGACTGAGAGTTGAAAAACGACTTCCCTCTTTCATCATTTTTGAAATTTAATATCATATTTTTTTTCAAAAAAATTGTCAAGCACAACTTTATCCTGTTCGCTAATCACAAATTTTATTTCGTCCTTGTCTAAATTGCAAATGCCAAAATTCCTAATATAATTACTACTGAATGAAAAATATCCTGAAGTATATGGCTTACTTGAATTTTGAATGTAGAACCAAAACAGCCTTGACTCCATTATTTTTTTTATAACCAATAATTCATTTCTTGATTCTCCAAGTAATGCCAGGCCATTATAAAATAATAAATTTTCATCTGAGTTAATTAAATAATTGGGCACTTTGGCTGCAAGATGAGGAAAGAAAAGTTTATGTTTCATTTTTTCTAAAGATTGAGTTCTGCCAAAAGCAAACCAACTTTCATAATCACCCTCACCATTATCTCTTGCAGCAAGAATAGTTTTTTTATTCTCTAAATAGTCATATGCTTTTGGGAAATTTATTTTGAGATAATTTTCTTTTAATAGCTGGGGTTTTATTCCATCGTCATACGGGAAAATTACTTTTTCCTTCAGTTTAGAAAAACTATCAGTTGTATTTAATTTATTAGAATTCAGTATATCTCTGCAAATTCCCTTTTCTATAGGGTAGACACTTCCATTTTGGAGATAATAAAAGTCATTATCCTCCCTGATTGGATTAAATATGTATATATCATTTTTAAGAGTCGCAATTCCATTTCGGGTTTTATATAACTCGCCTAATGATATACCAGTAGATTCTATTTTAGAGATGATGCCGTGATTTTGCAAATTCCAGCCTTTCTTAAAATCTAAGTTTGAATATTCAACAATGCTGAATAACTCTTGATTCGCCGGCAATTGTTTTGAACCGTTTGATTTATAGTATTTAATTGAACTTTCTTTTCTATTCTCAATAAGACAAATACAAGTGTAAGTGTATCTGGATTTAAATATTTGTTCGGTGCCAAAATCAATAATTCTAAATTCCAAACCCTTTGTTTGAAAATATTCTCTCAGGCTTCTTCCGTTTAAGCTTTTAAAAAAACTATTCATCGTTATAAACCCCAGTATTCCATCAATAGCAAGGTTTTCAATTCCAATTTGAAAGAAGGGAATATAAAGGTCAGGATGGCCAGATTTACATACAGACCACTTGCGGAGTTTAGTTTTTGTTTCTTCGGTTAAATGCCGTGAACAAACGTAAGGAGGATTTCCTAACACAATATCGAAACCCGAAAATCTATTTATGTTTTCATTCCACTTAAAAGTTAGTGCATCGCCTTCAAATAAATTAAAATGAAATTCTCTGTTGTCTTCGCCTTCGCTTAAAGCTAAAGAGAAAGCAAAAGTTTTGTTTCTACTTCCTTTTATTTTGATAATTAGCCTCAATAATTGACAGTAGGTTCAAAATTTCATCTTCTGTAGTAACAAAAACTTCATATCGTTCGCCTCCAATACTTCCTTTCTTTTTCATTCCTGGTCTTATACGGTCATCTACAATGCCCCCTAATGAAATTACCTTGTCTATATTAGTATTGATTACAAGAAAACACTTTCTTCCTGTTTTTCCTGCATAACCTATTATTGAAAAAGTCTCATCACCAAACTCTACTTTAATTTTCGTTGCCTGTGCTTCGATTGAAACATCACCAATATTTTTTAAATATTCATAGAAAATTCTGAATAGTCTTTTTGCTTCCTCCTTGCCATATAAAAATGATTCTGCATCTGCAAGCTCTGGTTTATTATCAATGATTGATTTTATCTTTTTTAATTTATCAGCATTTTCCTTTTCTATTAAATCATCTGGGTCATTATTCAAATAATCAATTAATAAGAGTTGATTTTCAAACCATAGATATTTGATTAATGTAATTTCATTTTTACTCTTACGAGCTTTGTCTACATCTTGAGATGAAAAGCTTTTAGCAATCATTACAACTTCAATACTCTCTTCAGAAATTGTTTCATACTTTGGTAATAATGCGTTATATTTTTGAGAGGATAAAAGATAAATTTTCGCAAAATTCTCTTCAATAAAATCTTTGTAATCTCCAACTTGATTTCTAAGATTCTTGTCTAAATCTCTTTTAAGTTCAAATACCACAAACTTGCTTGATTTTGGATTAAATGCAAGTATATCTATTCTCCCAGCCCCTCCTTTCGTCCTAACATTACCATCAAGTGTAAATTCACTTTTAATAAATGTAAATTGAGGAAAGAAATTAGCCCAATTTTCGGAGAGAAATTTGTTTAGTTCTAATTCTGATTTTTGAATGGTCTTAAGAAATTTCTTATTATCAGTGGAAAATAGTTTAAGCATTTTGCAATTCGAATTGGTTTTAATTTAATTTCTTGTCAATTAATTTTGATAATTCATTAACCTTCTTTAAAATTTGTGTTAAGTCAGTTGCTTCTTTATCTTCTCTGAAAATATTGGAAATTCTACTTTGTTTATTTAATGCTGTTCCAATTTTTGAATCTAATTCAATAAGCTCTTGTTTTTCAAAAGCATCCAATTTTCGTTTTTTACTTTCTGCAATTAGTTCCAACAATCTGTTTTCTTCTATTTCTAATTTGTTTTTATATTTTTCAATTTGGACTTTCACTCTTTCCAAAAACTTTCCTCCTTTTGCACCTTCCCCCATAATTTTTTTTTCATAAATCAAATTAACATTCTCTGCCTTTGAAATAGCTTCTTCAAAATAATTAGTAAATATAAATACTGGAAAGTCTTCTCGTTTTTTCAGAAAGACACAAACTAAGTTAGTTCCGTCATAATGAACAGTTGAAAGTTGTTCTGAAAATTCAAAATCAGAAACTATTGCATCAACATCACTTTCTAAAATGTCGTTGCAAGTTTCTTCAATCGTGTTCTTAGGAATAAAAGGAATCACTTCAAAGTAGTTGTATGAGAATCTTTGAAACCGTCTGATGTCGGCTTCTGATTCGTCTATATAGGCTATCTTATATTTTGTCATGTGCAATCAATTATGCCGCTATTTTATTTTGTATTGCCGTGTGAAGATTAATAATCTCTATATCTCCACTGTATTCATCAATTGCTGATTTTACTATCCACATGCCTAAACCTGTTCCAATTTTTTCTCCTGTTTTTTCATCTCTCTTTGTTGTAAAAAAAGGTTGAAATATTTTGTTTGGCTCTGTGATTTCATCAAGCAGCCCCGGTCCGGAATCTTGATACACAACACTAATTCCATTTGCATCCAAGGGATTGAAAGAAAAGCTCAATTTAATTTCCCTTACATCTCCTGCATCTTTGCGCTTGTATGCATCAACAGAATTTGTAATAAGGTTGTTGAATATGCCATCTAAATCAATCTCATGTCCCACGAAATTAAACTCAGTGAATTTCCATTTGTCAATTGCTAATTTTATATTTCTTCTTGATAGCAAAGAACTCCAGATTTTTTCTAAGCCCTCAATATAACTTACCATATTAATGGTTCTTCTTGTTCGTTTATCTTTTCTTACTGATGATATTGAAAAATCGAGCCATGATTTTAATCTTTCATCTTGCTTTCGCATGTCAGAAAGCATAATGTAAGGGTCAAAAAAAGCAGGTAGTTGTTTCAACTTCTCTAGGTCTATTACCTCAAGTAGTACCTCTTTCAGTTCATTTGTTCTTGGAAGAATACTGTCTGTATGATTTCTGAATTCGTGTGCGAATGATGTTACAATTAGACCTGCACTAGCCAAGACCCTTAATATTTTCTGTTCATCTTGAAGTTCTTCAATATCTTCCTTATAGGCTTCGATTGCACTTATTAACGTATCCTTTTCTGCACTAGCTTCTGTTGGAGTTGGTGCAGTGTTATTTGATTTTTTATTTTTAATTATTTTTTCAGCTTCTTCTTGCGCTTTCCTTTTTTTATTCCTTTCATCATAAATCTTTTTCAGGGTCATCATTATTTGATTCCTGTCATTCTCAAAAATTTCAATAATAGCTTTAATAATTTCCTTAAAAAGAGAGAAGGTGTCATTCTCTTGTAGTCCTTCCCGACTAGATTTGTCTTCAAAATTTATATTATCAATCCTTGAAATATTTATAATCCCGTAAACTTGCTGTGGTTTAACTCTGTAGCCAGGTCTTGTTACTGTTGGATTACTCAAGGCTCTTTTACCAAGGTCAAGCCAATCAAAAGAACTACTCTTAGTTTCTCCATAAGGTCTTACTCGGAAATTATCTCTAAAAATTTTTATTCCGCCAAACTTATCTAGCCAATTGGTGCGGTTGCTATAGTTCACAGCCTTGTAAGGATATTTTCCAATATCTTCATCTTTTTCTTGCCCACCACCTCTTTTCATAAAATAGAACGAAAATGTGAATGCGCCAATCTTGCTTAGATTATTGTTCTTATCTACATCTTTAAAGCCAGCAAGTAGAGTTTCAAGTTTCGTAGAAATATCAAATACCCCTTTTTCAAAAACATCTAGTTGATATTGCGGTTGGTTGAGTTTTTCTTTTTCAAAAAAACCAATTCTTTTTAAGTCACCAAAGTTTAATTCATTTCGGAATACCTTAATATTGACAGTTTGGTCTTCGCCAACTGTGGTTGTGATTTTATAATCAAAATCATCACATAATGTTGGTAGAACTTTGCCATAATTTTCTGGTTCTAATGTGCTGAAAACAAATAATTGGAAAATATTTGTTTCAAGCGGGGGAACTAAAATTTCTAAATTGGAATATAATGATTGTGTTGCCTTTTCATCCCATGTGTCCCTTGGTTTATCAATTGAAATCAAAGTGCCTTTTTCTTCTTTCCAAAAATCGATTATCGGTTCTTTGAGTCCAGTAAAATTTTGCATTTCAATTATTTCACCCCAAAAATCACTAGCTCCTATCTGCAGAGTCGCTTTAATATCAGAAATAACGGCTCCTGTATTTTCAAATTGATTCCAGTCTACATCCCAAACTAAACTCTCAGATTCCAAAGTTTTGGTAATTATTATACTTGACTTCCCAAGCCTATCAAGTGCAAATCTTCCAATTCCTTTTGCTCCAGTTTTTACTCTTGATTTTGTTCTAAAATTTATTTTCTTATCATCAGTTCCAATAGTCATCCATTGATTTCTAATAATTTTCTCAGTCATTCCATCCCCATTATCTAAAATGCGAATACTGTCATTAACAGGGTCAATTATGATAACACAAACTGATGCATCTGCATCATAACTGTTTTTAACCAATTCAATAATTGCTCCCTCTGCATTTGCAAAGTTCTCTTGCCCTATAAGTCGGGCGGTTCTTGCAGAAACGGTAAATGGAATCTGGGTAATTTCAAGTTTCTCTTTTTCTTCAGTCAAAGTTGCGATGACATTACTATCTGGCTGCTCTTTCTGTTTTTCTTCAGAAAGTTTATTCTTTAATTCTAATATTTGATTAGTAATGTCCATTATTTATGTTTGTCATTCAGTAAATCAGTAAGTTTAACCTTCAAAACCTCAGCAATTTTCACAAGTGTTGTCAAAGGTGGTTGCACATCGTTTGTGCACCATCTGGAAATTGTTGCCTCGTTTTTATCCAGTTGCTCTGCAAGCCATTTGCTGCTGAGATTCTTTTCAACGAGCACAACCTTTAATCTATTTATTGCCTTTTTACCCATATTCATTGCATATTATGCAAATATATTGACTTATTAAAAAAATAGACTTGTTTATTAGCTTCATAAGTTGTCTTATTTATATGATGTTGACCGGAGCTTTTCTCTTAGATCTCTCATTAAAAAAAAGCCCTGCAGATAAAACTAATTATACCCTATTGCCATATCCCATAGCTGCATACAAAAGCAATAAATAAATTCTCCTGCACACTTTTTAAAGTTTTTTTACAATAACTCAGCCTGATGAAAATCATATTTCACTTTGCAACTGGTCACCTTTCAGGCAAAAGGCAAATTCTATTTTTGAAGTAATTAAAATATATATTATGAGCGCACTATTTATTCTTATCGGTATCAGTATGATGGTTGCCGGCAGCTTCCTGGCTGCTTTTATCTGGAGTGTAGGCAATGGCCAGTACGATGATGATTATACACCTTCTATCCGTATGCTTTTTGATAATCACCCCAAAGAATCATCACCCAATAATCATCAACCCAAATAAAAAATAACCCTAATAATAATTTACAAATGCAGGTAGAAAAATTCTATTACGACAACAGGATAGTTAAAAATTTTGCATTCGCCACCATTTTGTGGGGAGTTGTAGGAATGCTGGTGGGCTTGTATGCAGCGTTGCAATTGGTATTTCCGCAGCTCAACTTTACGCAGTATGGATCATTTGGCAGGCTGAGGCCGCTTCATACCAATGCTGTAATTTTTGCCTTTGTGGGCAATGGTATTTTTATGGGGGTGTATTATTCTCTGCAGCGTTTGCTTAAGGCAAGAATGTACAGCGATGTACTGAGTAAGATACATTTCTGGGGCTGGCAGCTCATAATTGTTGCCGCCGCTGTTACATTGCCATTAGGCCTTACTCAGGGGGCCGAATATGCAGAGTTAATCTGGCCAATAGATTTGGCCATTACCATTATATGGGTAGTGTTTGGATGGAACATGTTTGCCACCATTATTAAACGCAGAGAAAAACATTTGTATGTAGCTATTTGGTTTTATATAGCCACGCTGGTTACCGTAGCCGTGTTGCATATTGTGCGTTCTGTGGAGTTGCCCTATAGCTGGCTGCACAGTTATACCTGGTATGCAGGTGTGCAGGATGCGCTGGTGCAGTGGTGGTACGGGCACAATGCGGTAGCCTTTTTTCTTACCACACCTTACCTGGGCCTGATGTATTATTTTATGCCCAAGGCAGCCAACCGCCCGGTATATTCTTACCGCTTATCTATCATTCATTTTTGGTCGCTTATATTTTTATACATCTGGGCAGGGCCGCATCATTTGTTGTACACGGCCTTGCCCAACTGGGCACAGTCGCTGGGTATTGTTTTTTCTATCATGCTTATTTTCCCCAGCTGGGGTGGTATGATAAATGGTTTGCTTACCCTGCGTGGCGCATGGGACAGGGTGAGGGATGATGTGGTGTTGAAATTTATGGTGGTAGCAGTAACCGCTTATGGTATGGCCACTTTTGAAGGCCCCATGCTTTCTTTAAAAAATGTGAGTGCCATTGCGCATTACACAGACTGGATTGTGGCGCATGTACATGTAGGTGCACTGGGCTGGAATGGTATGCTCACATTTGGTATCCTTTACTGGCTTATACCCCGCATTTTTAATACGCCTTTGTATTCAAAAAAATTAGCTGCCAATCATTTTTGGCTGGGCACACTGGGCATTATTTTTTATGCGGTGCCTTTGTACTGGGCAGGCTTTACCCAAAGCAGTATGTGGAAAGAGTTTACAGAAAGCGGCCAGTTAAAATATGCATTTCTTGAAACCGTTACTTACATGAAACCATTTTATGCCATGCGTTCGCTGGGCGGTGTGTTGTATTTATCCGGTGCACTTTTAATGGTGTATAATATTTACAAAACAGCTAAGGCGGGTAAGCTGGTGGCAGATGAAGCTGCAGAAGCTGCACCGTTAATGAAAGATGGGGCCAAGCATGTGGGCGAGCACTGGCACAGGTGGATAGAACGTAAACCTGTGCAGATGATGGTGATTGCTTTGATAGTTGTTCTTATTGGTGGTGCTATAGAAATTATTCCTACATTTTTGGTTAAGAGTAATGTGCCCACAATAAGTAGTGTAAAACCTTATACACCACTGGAGCTGCAGGGTAGAGATATTTATGTGAGAGAAGGATGTTATACCTGCCATTCTCAAATGATACGGCCCTTCCGCAGCGAAACAGAACGCTATGGAGAATATTCCAAAGCAGGAGAATTTGTTTACGATCACCCGTTTCAGTGGGGCAGTAAAAGAACCGGGCCCGACCTGGCAAGAGCAGGCGCAGGTAACTTAAAAAAATCTGATGGCTGGCATTTCCGCCACTTCCGTGAGCCGGCTTCTATGAGCGAGGGCTCTATTATGCCTCCCTATCCTTTTATGCTTACACAGGAACTGGATACGTCTTCTACTTCTGCCAAAATAAATGCTATGCGTACCATGGGTGTTCCTTATGCACAAGGTTTTGAAAATACCGCCAACCAAAATTTAATGCAGCAGGCTAATGGTATTGTAAACAATCTTGCATCAGACAGTATACGCATTTCGCCAAATAAAGAAGTAATTGCTTTAATAGCTTATGTGCAGCGGATGGGTACAGATATTACTAAACAAAAAAATTAATAAGCCATGTTTAAGTTTATACAACAATATACCGAAAAGATGGAGCATGTAGCAGTGTATCCCATGATATCGCTGCTGGTATTTTTTATTTTTTTTATGGTGTTGCTCTACCTCGTTTTTAAAATGGATAAAAAATCGGTGCAGCTTTTATCCAATATTCCTTTTGATGGAGAAGAAAATTCAAACAATCAATCTATTTAAAAAAATGTGTTTATGCGATTTATAAAAACCTTATTTATATTTTTTACGATGCTGCTGGCAGGCTCGCAAACAGGGCTTGCGCAGGTGGCAGATACAGCAGTAAAAGAAGTACGGTCTTCTACCAATATGCTGTCTGTTTTAATGATCATTATTTCGCTGGTACTTGCATTTGTTATTTATGCTATGGGCCAGGTATTGCTTACGCTTACCCGCCAGGTAATGGATAAAAATAAAACAGGCGTAAATATTTTACCGGTTGTTTTTATTATTGGCCTTATGCTGGTTGGTGGGGTAACAAATGCAGAGGATACCGCAGTAGATGCTGCTGTAAAAATACTGCCTAATTATGGCGGGCTGGATGCCACTGGTTTTTGGGTAATGGCATTTGTTATTGCTATAGAAACAATAGCTATCCTGGTAATACTGCTTTTTATAAAACGCATTCAGCAGGAGCTGATGCCGCAAAAAGTAAAAGTACCTTCTGTAGCTTTTGCACAGTGGTGGGCCAGAGTAAACAATAAATTTTTTACCAAGGCAGTAGCGGTAGAAAAAGAAGCAGATATATTACTGGATCATGATTATGATGGCATAAGAGAACTGGACAATGCACTGCCTCCCTGGTGGAAATATGGGTTCATCATAACCATTGTTTTTGCGGTGATTTACCTTGTTCATTTTCATGTACTGGGCAGCGGCAATAACCCCACGCAGGAATATGCAGCAGAAATGAAAAGAGCTTCTGATAAAATGGAAGCATACGCTGCAAAAAATAAAGACAAAGTAGATGAAAATAATATTGTGCTGGCCGATGCAACAGGTATTGCAGCAGGTAAAGAAATTTTTCAGCAGGCATGTTTTGCCTGTCATGGAAAGCTGGGCGAAGGTGGCGCAGGGCCCAATCTTACAGACGATTACTGGCTGCACAAAGGATCGCTGAATGATATTTATCATTCTGTAAAAACAGGTTACCCCGATAAAGGAATGCAGGCCTGGGAAAAACAATATAATCCAAAACAGATCAGTAACATTACCAGTTATATTGTAAAGCTAAGTGGTACCAAGCCACCCAATGGTAAGGCACCGCAGGGCGATATTTTTACAGCAGCACCTGTTACAGATTCTACCCTGGATATTAAAGACAGTCTACAGGAAAAAATCGTGGCAGGCCAGGAAAAATAATTTTTTATAATCAACCATGCAGGAAACTTTAACCATAGAAAAAAAAGCAGCATCATTCCGGGATTCGGTGGCCACCATTACCAAAGAGGGCAAGCGGAATTATATACTGCCCAAAAAGCCAAAGGGAAAATTATATAACCTGCGCACCTGGTTCAGTATTTTTTATCTCGTTGTTTTTTTTACGTTGCCTTTTATAAAAGTAAATGGCGAGCCTTTGATCATGTTTAATATCATGGCAAGAAAGTTTATCATTTTTGGTTTAACCTTCTGGCCGCAGGACTTTTTCATCTTTGGTATCGGCATGCTTACATTTATTGTTTTTGTAATTTTATTTACGGTAGTGTTTGGCAGGGTTTTTTGCGGATGGGCATGCCCTCAAACCATTTTTATGGAAATGGTTTTTAGAAAAATAGAATACTGGATTGATGGTGATGCTACACAGCAGAAGCTTTTAAAAGCCATGGCATGGAATGCAGAAAAAATACAAAAACGGGTAATAAAATTTATCCTTTTCTTTACGTTATCCTTTATTATTGCCAACTTTTTTTTGGCATATCTTATCAGCATGGATCAGTTGCTGAGTTATATAACTCACCCGGCAGCTAATGTGGGTACACTTATTTCTCTTTTTATTTTTACGGTGATATTCTTTTTTGTGTACTGGTGGTTCAGAGAGCAGGTGTGCATAGTGGTGTGCCCCTATGGCCGCCTGCAGGGTGTGTTGCTGGATAAGAATTCTATTGTGGTGGCGTACGATTATAAAAGAGGAGAGCCCCGTGGAAAACTGGGCCGGGACGATAACCCAAAAGTAAAAGACGATCACAACTGTAAATGCACCGATTGCAAAGGAGATGGCGGCTGCAATGATGCTGTAAAAAAAATGGAAGCTGTGCAACCGCTGCATGTGCATACCAATGGAGATTGTATAGATTGTTTTGCCTGCGTGCGGGTATGCCCCACCGGTATTGATATAAGAAACGGTACACAATTAGAATGCGTAAACTGCACTGCCTGTATAGATGCGTGCGATGCAATTATGACCAGCATTCATAAACCCGAAGGGCTCATAAGATATGCTTCGGAAAACAGTATACAGGAAGGGATACAGTTGAAATTTACCAGGCGTATAAAAGCATACACGGGTGTGTTGGTTTTGCTTATTTCTTTACTGGTATTTTTATTGGTGAGCCGCACAGATTTAGATGCAAGGCTAATGCGCACTGCAGGTATGACCTACACGTCATTGCCCGATGGACGCATAAGCAACCTGTACAATCTTAAACTGGCCAATAAAACGCATAAGGATATTCCGGTATTATTAAAACTGGAAAATATACCCGGAGAAATTTCCCTTATCAACCCTAAAAATAATATTATAAAAAAAGAAGCCTATATAACCCTGCAGTTTTTTGTAAAGCTTAAAAGAACAGATGTAAAAGGATGGAAAACACCGGTAGAAATTGGTTTATACGATAACGAAAAAAAGATTAAAACCATTACTGCAAATTTTGTAGGGCCGGAAATATACTGATAAAAAATATTTATTTTATGAACTGGGGATATAAAATCATATTGGTATTTGCTGTTTTTATAACAGGTATTCTTTACCTGGTAGTAAGTTCCTTTTCTGAAAATACAGACTTGGTTACTACAGATTATTATGAGCAGGAGCTGCAATACCAAAGCACCATTGATGCTACAGAAAGAGCCAATGTACTGAGTGAAAAAGTTATTTGCAGTGTTAATGATGATACGATGTTTATAACCTTTCCGGCAGAAATGAAAAATATAAAAATAAATGCGGATGTGTGGTTGTACTTTATAGCTGATAAAAAGAAAGACCTGAAAAAAACAATTGAAACAACAGAAGGAAAAATATTTTTACCGCTTACCGCAGCCAACAAAGGTTTGCACGATGTAAAGATAAACTGGGTGGCAGGGGATAAAACCTATTATTACGAACAAAAAATATTTTTGCAATGATGGCATTATTGATAACAGCAATGGTTATGGGCGGCATTGGCAGCCTGCACTGCGTGGGCATGTGCGGTCCGCTGGCATTATCGCTGCCTGTTGTTGCAACAAATAATGCTGCAAAGATGTTGTACACTTTATTATACAACCTGGGCCGTGTGGTTACCTATGCAGCAATGGGTGCAGTGCTGGGTGTTATAGGTGCCTCTTTTGCTTTGGTGGGTTTTCAGCAGGGGCTTAGTATTATTGCCGGCTCACTTATTATAATTTACCTGGTATGGCCACGCAATAAATTTATGCTTGCCGGCAACAGCAGGGTGCAAGCTTTTTTTGCAGCAATAAGAGGCAGGCTGGGCAAACTGTTTGCTCAAAAAAAATACCGTTCTGTATTTTTTATTGGCCTGCTCAATGGGTTGCTTCCCTGCGGGCTGGTGTACATGGCTATTGCTGCAGCAGTATCTACCGCATCGGTAATAAACAGCAGTTTGTTTATGGCAGCTTTTGGGCTGGGTACATTGCCGCTGATGTGGAGTGTTGCTTTTTTTGGAAGTATAGCCGGTTATAAAACAAGGGCAGGGTTAAGAAAAGCATATCCTTACCTGCTTTTTGTAATGGCTTGTTTTCTTATTATAAGAGGTTTGGGTTTGGGAATACCATACCTGAGCCCCAACTTTAATACCGCACAAACAACTATGTCAGCCGGTATAGAATGCCATGATATTAAGTGATAATGAATAGATATGAATAACAATATTAATCTTTACAAACCCGGTGCAGAACATACATTTATGATCAACTTAAAAATTTCGGGGGCCGATCAGTACCTGCACGAAACCCAGACATGGGAACGTGCCCTGGATTTTTATAAACAGGAAAATGCATTTTTAAAAACACGGCTGTCGCAGGTGGTAGATAATAATTCTGATAAAATTTTCCTGGCACTTGCAGAGCATTTTAATAACCGTTTTCTTTTTACAGATGAGTATCTTAAAGAATTGAGGCAGGATATACGCATGCAATCGGGCATGATTAAACAATCCTTATCGGGCAATCATATGCAGGATAAAGTAATGAGCAGCCTGCAGCAAAAACTAAGGGGAGAGCTGGAGAGGTTTGAAAAAGAAATTTATATTTTACGAAATGAGTTTAATAAAAAACTGGTATCTTATCTTGGTCTCAGTTAACCATACCCGATAATCTTTTTTCATCCAGCACCGTTATTTTGCTGCCGTTTATTTCAATAAGTTTTTCTGTTTTAAAATCGCTCAGCGTTCTTATCAGCGATTCTGTAGCCGTGCCTGCAATATTGGCCAGGTCTTCCCTGGAAAGGTGAATACTGAAAACGTCTTCGCCGGGTTTGCGGTATTTGTTTAATAAAATTACCAGGGCATTTGCTACTCTTTTTCGCAGGGAGTTGTAAGCAATATCCAGCATTTGCTTTTCTTTATCTCTTATATTTTTTGCCAGCAGCTTTATAATTTTTTTTGTGGCTTCAGGATTATAACGCAATAGTTTTTCAAAAGTTTCTGTGGGTATTTCTGCAATTACTGCATCATCAATGGCCTCTGCCGTTTCTTTATAGGTGCTGCCTTCCAGCAGGGCGGTGTAACCTAAAAAATCACCATCGGTGTATAATCCTATGGTTAATCCTTTTCCGTCTTCATTAATAATATAGGTTTTTACTTTTCCTGATTTTACAAAAAATAATTTTTGCGGATGATTGCCTTTGCTGTAAATCACCTGTTTTTTCCGGTAATGGTTTTCGGGCCGGTTTTCGGTAATATCCTGCAATGCATTGCTGCCCTCATATTCCTGCAGCATTTCGCTCATGCCTTTATCATCTGCAGTATAATTTTTTTGCAGGATGCTTACTTTTTTCATCCTGCCGTCTATGGCATTCAGCAATTCAATATCTGTAAAAGGTTTGGTAATAAAATCATCTGCACCCATTTCCATTCCACGTCTAAAATCGCTTCTTTCAGATTTTGCAGTGAGAAAAATAAATGGGATGCTGGAGAGTTCAGGGTTTTTGTTTAATAAATGCAACACGCCAAAACCATCCAGTACGGGCATCATTATATCGCAAATGATAAGATCTGGTTTGTTTTGCAAAGCCATTTCTACACCGGCCTTTCCGTTTACGGCTGCCGTAACTTTATAGTTGGCCAGCTCTAGTATTTCTGTTGTGTTTTCTCTTAGTTCTTTATTGTCTTCTATCAATAAAATGTGTTGCTTCATTACAATATATGATTTTGAGGAGTAATAAAATTAATGGTAAAGCTGGTGCCTTCTTCCAGTTTACTTTTAAAACTAATCTGGCCATTCAGCAATTCTACATATTTACTTACAATATGCAGCCCCAGGCCTGTACCCTGTATATTGGTAGCATTGCCCGCTCTGAAAAACCGTTCAAATAAATGTACCTGGTCTTCTGCTGCAATACCAATACCATTATCGGTTATGCAAATACTGAAATTGTTTTCAGCCGAAGCAGATTCCAGAAAGATTTCTCCATCTTCGTTAGAAAATTTCATGGCATTGCTCAGCAGGTTTAAAATAATATTACGCAGCAGCGAAATATCCAGGTTTATCCATTCGTCTCCTGTGTGGGAATAAAAAATTTTCTGCAGTGGTTTGGCATTGGCCTGCATTTCTACGCAAAGATTCTGCAAAAATTCTTTTACATTAAATTCGCTGTACCTCACTTCTATTCTTCCATCTTCTATTTTGCCGATAGAGAGAAACTCGTTTAAAATATCGGTAAGATTATTCACAGAAGATTTAATGCGGAAAATATGTTTGTCTCTTTTATCCTGCTCCCCGGTTTCGGTATATTTTGCCAGCAAAGCTGCAGAAGAAAGGATGGTGCTAAGCGGAGTACGAAATTCGTGTGAGGCCATAGATACAAACCTGCTTTTAAGATCGCCCACTTCTTTTTCCCTGCTTAGTGCCTTGGTAAGCTCATCGCTCGTGGCCTGTATCTGCGTCATGGCCAGCTGCAGTTCACTGGTTCTCTCATCTACTTTTTCTTCCAGTGCATCGTTTAATTCTTCTATTTTAATGTTGTTTATTTCCAGTTGTTCTTTTTGTTTTAACAGCGCCAGTTCACTTTCTTTTCTCAGTGTAATATCGCTCACAAAAGCTATTACAAACATGCCATTGCTGGTATTGTAATTGCTCAGGCTCACTTCTACCGGAAACTCTGATCCATTTTTTTTTAATCCAAAAAGATCCCTGCCCACACCCATTGGCCGGGGCCCTGGGTGTTTGGTATAATTTTCCCGGTGCTTATGGTGTATATGATCGTAACGGCGGGGTATTAAAATTTCTATATTTTTTCCTGCCAGCTCTTCGTTATTTTCATAGCCAAACTGTGTTAAAAGAAAATGATTGGCCATTTCTATTTTACCATGTTCATCGGTAACCACAATACCCATAGAGGCATATTCAAAAAGGGCTTCAAACCTGTCTTTTTCTTTTTTAAATGCAATATCCATTTTTATAAAATCCGGTTTATCTGTAAAAATAGTTAATTGTAACCGGCTTCATAAAATTTATCATGTTGGCTAAAGAGTAAACGCATTAAGAGAAGCAGCAGGGGATTACCGGCTTAAACTGGTGAAGACAACGTTTTTTATGCTGCTCAGAAGAATAAGTGGAAAGAGGATTACTGAAATGTATTTTTAAATACCCTATAATAATATATTATGATGGATGACAATTATTTAAGGATAAAACACGTTAATGCGAATGGTCCGTTATTAAATACTGATTTAATGCCGTGCCCGCAAGGCTAAGGCACTGCTGGCAAACCCGGAAGGTTGTTAATCACATTTTTTACACAATAACCAATATTAAAAAAACAACATGATATAAATAGTATTTTTACGGCTATTAAAACCATAAACATTTCATGCTTAAGAATATAATAAAAGCACCGGTTATTTTATTAACCGTAAGTTTACTAATAATAAATAGCGGTTATACTCAAACCAGTTTCAAATTAAAGTTTAAACGCTCTGCTGTATATGCCGGTATTGAGGTAGGATCTAAAGGAGTAAAAATGAGCATACTGGAAGTGGGCAAAAATGCGCAAAACACCGGCACATTTAATATGCTTAAAGATACCTCTGTAAATACCGATTTTATAAGTTTTAATACGGCCACATTTTCTGCTACACTAAAAGCTTTAAGCAGTTTGTATACAGTGGCCAGTTACGAATATAAAATTGCACCAGATAATATTTACACGGTTATAAGCAGCGGCGTTACCGGGCAGGCAGATAAAGATGGCAAACAGGCCATGGTAAAGGCACTGGCAGACTCCTTTAAAATTAAAATAAAAGAACCTGGTCGCCAGGTGGCTTTGGTAGATGTAAGAGAAGAGGCACGCCTGTCGCACCTGGGCATTGTACCCGAGGCAAAACGCTACTCTACTTTTTTAATAGATATTGGCAGTGGCAATACCAAGGGAGGATATTTTCCTAACGGAAATACAAAAGATTTAAAATTATTTCAATTAACCTGGGGTACTAAAACGGTGGCTAACGGAACGGAGAAAAGACTGGCCGAGGATAAGAGCTTGATTAATTATAAAAAACAACTTTACCGGGTGCTGGAAGGTTCTGCCAATACAGAAATTATTTATGCTGTAAATGTAAGTGGTGCCTATAATATGAGCGATAATATTGCCTTTAGCGGTGGTATTGCATGGAGTGTGGCTACGTTAATTTTTCCTGAGCTGATAGATAACCCGGTGGTACCGGTTACTTATGATGAAATGCTGAAGTTTAGCGAACGCCTGTACGAAAACTACAGCGCTTATAATGATGCCATAGTTGTAAATAAAATAACAGATAAAACCCTGGATAAAAGCGAAATTGCTGATGAAATAAAAAGGGTGCATAAAGTATTTGATCAAAAATCGCTGATGGCCGGCACGGGACTTTTATTAAAAATCATGCGCCAGTTTGAAGGCGTATATGAAAAAAAACAATTCTATTTAGTAAAAAGCGGGCAGGTGGGTTGGATATCTGCCTATGTAGATCAGCATATAAAAAAATAATGGCTCTGCCAATGTCAGCCAATGAAAGAGTCTAAAATTTCGCTGCTTTTACTGGTATCCCTATCTATGCTGCTGCTGGCATTTATAATATTGTCTATATGGGCCTTTACTTACTACAAACAAAATAATAATGCCCCTGCTAAACCTGCTGCTGTTGTTATAAAAGATTCTGCTGTTATTGCCGCCAACATAAAGGATTCTCTGCAAAAAATGTACACTGCTACAATTACAAGCTTAAACAGTCAGCTGGATTCTACCCGTATTAATGCAGATTCTTTCCAGGTAAATATGGATGCCAAACTAACGGAATTTTATACATTAAAAAATGAAATAACTGCCATACTCCAAAATAGAAATTCTTCGGTATCTGATATTGGCCTGGCCCGTAAAAAAATAGAGGAGCTGCAGCAAAGGCTTGATGTGTGGCGCAGCAAATATGCAGATGTGGCAGAAGAAAATAAAAAACTCAGCCAGTTATTAAAACAGCTAAGCACTAATATGACCAGTACAGAACAGCTCACAAAAAAAGCTGTGGCCGATAATAAAATACTTACCCAAAAATTAAATGCAGCGCCTGCGTTTGTAGTTACCGATATTCAGTTAAAAGCTATTATGCAGCTTGATGACAGGGAAGAGGAAACTTATGAGGCCCTGCAAACAGACAGGTTTACAGCTTCTTTTGAATTAAAAACCAATGCCGCTTCTCTTGCGGGGGCAGAAATATATGTGATTATACTGCAGCCGGATGGTAAAGTAATGAAGCCATCATCCTGGGAGGGCGGTTTGTTTGAAACCCGGGAAGGCCGCAAAATATATTCTTCAAAAATGCGGTTTGATTACAGCAAAGGAGAAAGTAAACGCCTTGGATTTTCTATAACTGCAGATACCTACTCAAAAGGAAATTACATAATGCAGGTATATCATAACGGGGTGATGATAGCAAAGACTATTAAAAGTCTGTCGTAAAACTAGTGATAACCAACTTTTTTTTTAAAATATTTTTTCCTGGATCTTGATATTAATGAGAATAGACGTAAAGGTACCTAAGAAAATGTATGGTATGAAGCAGAGCAAACCGGCAGTAAAAAAAATAAAGAAAATTACTCTTTTGCAAGATGTAATTTTCTTTGGGTTTGGGTTTTGAAGGGTAATATGAAAAATATGGTATGAGTAAGAATTATTTTTTAGCGCAGTAAAAAAACATTCTTATATAAATTATTACACAGGCTGTTAGCAGAATTTGCTGCAACAAATACTCAAACGGATTTAATGATAATTTTATTGTTTATGTTGCAAAAGGATTTGCATCATACCGCATCATAGGCAGTATCGCTTATAAAAAACTTTAGCGGCAGAAATGCTTACTCCTGTTTTCTTATTTTTATTTTAAACAATTCACCTGCTCCAATTAATAAAGCTGTTGTTTAATTCTTTGCAGGAATTCTTTGCAAAGTTTCCAATAAATATTTCCAGAATTTTTGTACAGAACTTATTTGCACTTTTTCATCGGGAGAATGTGCGCCATAAATATTAGGGCCAAAAGAAATCATCTGTACGGCGGGATAGTTGCCGCCAAGAATACCACATTCCAATCCTGCATGCACGGCATTTACATTAGCAGGCTCGTTAAACATTTCTTTATACAAATCGCTCATGAGTTTTACAATTGGCGCATCGGGCCTGGGAGCCCAGCCGGGGTAATTGCCGCCAAACTGAATGTTGCCGCCTGCCAGTTCAAATGCGCTGCTGATGCTTTGGGCAAGATCTGTTTTTTCTGTATCTACCGAGCTTCGGGTAAGGCATTGCACCGTCCATTGCCCGTCTTTTACTATTACCCTTGCAATATTATTGGATGATTGTACCAGGCCATTTATATCGGGGCTCATGCGGTAAATGCCATTGGGGCAGGCATACAGCGCACGCAATAACTGTTGCTGAAATGCAGCAGATAAAACAGCAGTTATATTTTCTGCGGGTTCTAATGTAAGCTGCAGGTTAGGATCGGTAAAAGCATATTCTGCTTTTAAAACAAGGTTATATTCTGCTGCAATTTTTTTTACATTGGCTGCTTCGTTATCTGCCACTTCAATGCAGGCAACAGCTTCTCTTGGTATAGCGTTGCGCAGGCTTCCGCCATCTATTGATGCAATTTTTATTGCAGCATCATTGGTAAGTTTTAGTAAAACACGGTTTAATAATTTATTGGCATTGGCTCTTCCTTTATGAATGTCTACACCAGAGTGCCCGCCGGTAAGGCCTTTGAGCGCAAGGTTAAATGCTTGCCCGCTGTTTGCAGTTTCTGCAATGTAATTTCCTGCAGCGGTTACATCAATGCCGCCTGCGCAGCCAATGGTAAGTTCATTGTCTTCTTCTGTATCAAGGTTTAGCATTATGGATGCATTAAGTAAACCTCCTTTAAGCGCAAGAGCGCCCGTCATACCGGTTTCTTCATCAATGGTAAACAATGCTTCAAGGGCAGGGTGGGGGATATCTGCAGATGCCAGTAAGGTCATAATAGCGGCTACACCAATTCCGTTATCTGCACCCAGCGTGGTACCATTTGCTTTTACCCAATCTTCTTCAACCAGCATGTTTATACCTTCCTTATCAAAATCAAAAACAGTATCACTGTTTTTTTGATGTACCATGTCCAGGTGGCTTTGCAGCACAACAATTGCTTTGTCTTCCATGCCTTTGGTGGCCGGTTTTTTTATAATCACATTGCCCACTTCATCTGCGTGTGTAGGCAGTTGTAATTTTTGGCCAAAGGCTTTAATAAATGCAATTACTCTTTCTTCTTTTTTAGAAGGGCGTGGTATGGCATTAAGGTCTGCAAAATTGTTCCATAATGCTGTGGGTTCTAACTGTCTTACGGCTTGGCTCATGGGCTGTTTTTTTTAGAGGATAAAATTAGTGTAAAAAAAGGATGGGGAATGGAAGAGCAACAGTAATAGTTAAAAGAGTTGTGTTTATCTTATAGCTAAAGTAAAATTGTAGAAATATTATTAAATGATTATGGAGACATCGTTCCAAATGTATCTGCAAACCATAGCTGTAGTTTCATCTACATTTTGTTTTTCAATTGTTTCAAACTTTGTTCCGCCCAGGTGTTCATAAATTTTCCTTGCGTTTTCGTTTAATTCATACACCCATAAATACATTTTGTGGTTGTCGCATTTATCGCAAATAGTTTTTGCACAGTTTTTCATTAAAAGTTTTCCGATGCCCGCCTGCTGCATATTATTTGAAACGTGCAGATTATCCAACAGCGAACCGAAAAGGGCATCATCATCAAGAAGAAAACAGGAGAACCCTGCAATGTTTTTATCAACAGTTGCAATGGTAGTATATTGATTTTCTTTTGGCGATTTGAGCCTGTTGTACCAAGTATCTAAATGAAACTGTTCTATTTTATTATCTAAAAAATTATCGCTGAGTATGCCTCTGTAGTTTTGCCGCCAGCTATCTGCATGCAGTTTCGAAATTGCAGGATAGTCTGCAAAACTTACATCTCTAATTTCAATCATAAAGTGTCTTTAATGGTTTGCTGGCACTTTTGTCTTTTCTTTATATGCTGTCTGTATCTGCATAATATTTTTCTGCTGCAGCCCATGCATCATCTATAGAGATAATCATTTTTACATTGGCTCTTTTATAAACACCCTGCTCTACAGGCAAATGTTTAAAGCCCAGCTTTTCGTATAATTTTATGGCGGCCACATTTTTGGTGTTGGAATAAAGCAGTATATCTTTTGCTCCCAGCTGTGCAGCCCGTTTAAAACTTGCATAACTCAACGCTTCTCCAATTCCTTTTTTTCTAAAATTTTCGCTTACGGCCATTTTTGTAAATTCAAACAAAGCATCATTAATTTTTTTTAGCCCTACAGTGCCGGCCGGTTCGCCATTGTACAAAGCCATAAGTATAGCGCCTCCCGGTTTAAGAATGGCTTCGCCGGGGTTCTTGAGTACATATTCATCTATTTCCTCCATTTCAAAATCGGCTTCTATCCATTGCCGGTTAAATTTTTCAAACCATGGCTGGTGCTCCATTTTAAAATCCGTGATGGTAATATTTTCCATTTGCCTGTTGCTTAGTTAT
>JAYVGA010000624.1:0-13146 GCA_043772635.1 Chitinophagaceae bacterium | reverse complement strand
GGTGTGAGTTTACCGGATGCGGCAAGTAATGTGGCAGCAGTTGCTATTTCAAATAATGCCGTACAAATAGATTGGAATGATAATCCTAACCCTGTAAATAATGAAACGGCTTTTGAAATTTACAGAAGCATTACCCCGGGCAGTGGTTATAGCTTAGTGGGAAGAACGGTTACAGATATCCTTAGTTTTTTAGACCAGGGCCTGGCTGCCAATACAAAATATTATTACATTATCAGGGCTATTAATAATAATGGTGCAGCACCCAATAGCCAGGAAGTAAATGCCAAAACGCTTTCCGATATAACTGCTCCAACTGCACCCGGAAATTTGAATGTTACCGGATCTACAAGGAGTTCGGTTTCACTTTCATGGGATTTTTCTACAGATGATGTAGGCGTTGTAAAATATGAAGTATATATAAATGGTGTAAAAACTTATGTAACTACCAACACCAGTTTTACTGTAAATAATCTTACAGCATTACAAACCTATGGGTTTTATGTAAAAGCACTGGATGCTTCAGGCAATGTATCTCCTGCAAGCAACCAGGTGAGTGGCACAGCAGCTTTGCGTGGGCTTACTTACAAATATTACCAGGGCGATTGGAATGCATTACCAGACTTTAATGCATTAACTCCAATAGCAACAGGAGTTTTGCCAAACGTTAGTATTACACCGAGATTACAAAATGATTATTTTGGTTTCTTATGGGAGGGCTTTATAATAATTCCGGCAACTGGTTCTTATACTTTTGAAACAAATTCGGATGATGGAAGTAAATTGTATATAGGAAATTACAGCCACACTGCTACGCCACTGGTAAACAATGATGGTTTACATGGTGGTCAGTATAGGGAAGGTACAATAACGCTGAACGCCGGGATATATCCAATAGCCATGACCTTTTTTGAAAAATCAGGTGGAGAAGGGATGAGTATTTATTGGAGGAGTGCTGCTGCAGGAATATCTACAAGAACTGTAATACCAAACAGTGCGTTTGTAGATGCAGTTACTATTCCGGCCAATGCCTTGCCCATTAAGCCATCCTATTTAAATGTTGTAGCATCAGCTTATAATAAGGTAAATATTAACTGGATGGATAACAGTAATAACGAATCTGGTTTTGAAGTAACCCGTTCCGCCGATTTATTGGGTACTTATGTAATTATTGGTGCCACTGCTCCAAACGTAACCAGTTTTATTGATTCTGTAGGCCTTTCGCCTTTAACTAAATACTGGTATAAAGTTAGATCGGTAAATCAGTACGGGCAATCTGAGCAGGTAAGTATTCTTGAAGCAAAATGGAGCTTTAATAATGACTATAATGATGGAAGTGGCAACAACGGAAACCTTAGCGGTACCGGCACACCCACATTTGATGCAGGCGATAAAAAAGAAGGAACGCATTCCATATCACTTAATGGTTCCAGCCAATACATAAACGTTCCGTTTGCAGCAAGCGCATTTCCCGCCAATAGTTATACAACAAGGAGTATTGCAGTCTGGTTAAAACCAAATGTAGCTTCTACAGGTGGAACCAACAAGATTGTATATGAATTTGGAGGTTCTGATAATGGTATTGCCCTGCGTTTTAACGGAGGTGCTTTACAGGCAGGTATTGCAAATAACAACGTAAGGTTTACCGCTGTTGCAAACAGCGTAACAACTAATCCTAATTGGGTGGCTAACGGATGGAATCACGTTAGTGTAGTATACAATGTAAATAATATCCAGCTTTTCTTAAATGGGGTATTATTATCCACTACCAGCCTTAGTTTTTCTTCTGTTGGCAGTTCTGCCAATGCTTCAAGAATTGGAGCAACCAACAGTAGCAATGCTTTCAACTCATCTGCAACTTCTACAAACTACAGTGGTTTAATAGATGATATTATAATTTTAAAAGAACCGGTTAATGCAGCAGGCATAGCAGGTTTAATGAACCAGTCTTATACTGCTGATACAACATTTGTTTTGCCAAATATGCCGGCTATACCAACAAATCTTATATCAACATTACAAACAACTAAAACAATTTCTTTATCTTTTAATGATAATTCCAATAACGAAACTTTATTTGAAATATACCGCTCTGCAGCCAATGCAAATAATTTTAGAATATTGGCCAGCATAAACGGTGGAGCCGGAGCTACTAAATCTTATATAGATAGTAGCCTGTTTTCTAATGCAGATTATTATTATAAAGTTAGAGCCAAAGGTATTGGTGGTACTACTGCATTTACACCTAACCTGCTGGTAAGAACAGCTAATAACTTACCAATAATAACTGATGTTGGTAATTTTACAATGCGTTACAATGCACAAAAAAACATTGCATTGTCTGCCACAGATCTTGATTTGGAAACACTCACATTTTCTTTCCTCAATCCATTGCCATCATTTGCAACATTTACGAATAACAGTAATGGTTCTGGTACTTTGCAGTTTAATCCATCACAGGCTCAGCAGGGCGTTTATTCTATTGCTGCTGTAGTAGCAGATGGCAATGCTGGAAAAGATACTACACAATTTAACGTAACAGTAAATGCTAATTATACACCGGTATTTACCAGTTTAAGTAATATAACTGTTGCAGAGAGCAGTGTAGCTAATATTGCTTTAAGCGCCACAGACCAGGATGGTAACGGTACCTTATCCTGGGCACTTATTGCACCGCCATTTGTTACCCTTACCGATAATGGAAACGGGCTAGGCAATGTTGCAATTGCTCCCGGATATCCTCATTCTGGAGTTTACCCCGTAACCGTAACTGTAAGTGATGGTGCCGGAGCTTTTGAAACTTCAACTTTTACTTTAACGGTAACTAATGTAGAGCCACCTGTAGAAAAATGGTATATGAGTATGAAGTATGTTAGTGCTAATGCTCCTGCACCATGGAATAACATTTCAGTGACCAGCACCAATAACCTTCTTAACAGCAATGCTGTGGTTACTCCGGTAGGAATAGATTTTCTTAATACTAACTGGAATGCGGGTGATGCCGGTGCTGTTACAGGAAATAATTCTGGTGTATATCCCGATGCTGTTATAAAAGATTATTTCTGGTTTGGAGTTTACGGTGCACCAAATACAGTGGATGTTAATCTTAAAGGCCTGACCTTAGGAGCAAAATACAATGTAACATTATTTGGCAGCAGTGCCTGGAGAGGCTTGGGCAATAATGGTACAACAATTTACACAGTTAATGGTGTTGCAAAACCATTATATGTGGACCTTAACCAGCAGAATACGGTAACCTTTACTTCTATTATTCCGGATGCATCTGGTAATATTACCGTAAATATGAGCAAGGGAGCAGCTACTCCTTATGGATTGGTAAATGCCATTGTTTTAGAAAAACCTTTTGATGATGGTACACTTCCTGTTCTTCCTGCAAATTTATCTGCGCAGGCACTTTCTAATGGCACAGTAAAATTGGACTGGAATGATATTGCATATAACGAAAGCAGCTACCTGGTGCATAGAGCTACTGCGGCTGCAGGGCCTTTTACACAACTTAGCCAAGCCGCTCCGGCAAATGCTACCACATTTATAGATAATACGGTTTTAAGTGCTACTACTTATTATTATAAAATAGAAGCCCGAAACGCAGTTGGCTCTTCAGGCTTTACAAATACTGTTTCAGTTACAACATTAAATAAGGCACCTGTATTGGCTGATATAGCTGATGTGTATGTAAAAGCGGGCAATACGATTTCTGTAAGTATTGCAGCCACAGACGATGCAGTGGATATACTTACTACCACGGTAACTGGTTTGCCTGTATTTGGAGTTTATCAAAGCACCGGTAATGGTACGGGTAATATTGTATTTACACCATCTGTAAATAACGTGGGTGTGTTTACCGGTATTGTGGTAAAAGTTACAGACAATTCTGGTGCAAGCGTAAGCAAAGTGTTTAATTTAACTGTTACAGATAACAGTGTTAGATCAGCATATATAAATCTTGGGCCAGAAGGAACAACTGCTCAGCCAGCTCCATGGAATAATTACCTGGGTTATCCATTTATTAATTATCTATATGGAAGTATTAAGGATGATGCAAACGTGCTTACTGGTTTTGGATTCAGATTACTCACTCAGTGGAATGGAGGTTTGACCGTAGGTATGAGAACAGGCAGCAACAGTGGCGTATTCCCTGATAATGTTATGAAAACAAGTTTTCATAATTATAACGCAGGAGACCATGTTATCGAGTTTACAGGCCTTAATCCTGCTAAAAGGTACAGCATTGGATTTCTTACAAATATAAATACCGGTACTGCTGCTTTAGCTACGTTTACAAACGGAACGCAATCGGTAACAGTAGATGGAAAATACAACACAAATGTATTGGCCAATTTAAACGGGCTGGTGCCCAATGCTTCCGGTATCATACAGGTTACGATTAACAAACCTTCCACCAATGCCATCCTTTGTTTAAATGGAATGGTTATAAGAGAATATGATCCTGCAGATCCGGTAATAAGGCCAGCAGATCTTTTTGCACAAACTTACCTGGAAACTACCAAAATAAAACTCAACTGGAGCGATAGGAGTAATAACGAAACAGGGTTTGAAATATGGATATCTGCAACTGCCAATGGTACTTACAGCCTTGTAACAACAACCGCAGCAAACGTAACTGCCTTTACAAATACAGGGCTTACACCTAATGCCCGCTACTTTTACAAAGTAAGAGCAGTTAATGGAGCAGTGTTCAGTAATTACAGCAATATTGCTAATGCTATATTAGCTTCAAATATTGTTTTAATTAATCAAAATGTAGACATCGCTCAAAAAGCTCCATCGCCATGGAACAGCACCAGTTCACCATCTACAGCAGGGGCAACCTTTAGCAATCTTATCAATACTAATCTGCTGAATTCTGGTTTTGAAATGGTAATAACAAAAGAATTTAATGGTGCAGGTTTTGCCGGAGTAAATACTAATGGTGTATTTCCTGCCAATGTTATGGTTAGTAACTACTGGACAGATGCAGGACAAACTTCCCAGGTAAAATTCCAGAATCTTGATCTGAGTAAGAAATACAGGATTGGCTGTTTTGGAAGTAATAACACGGTTAATTTTACAACAGCAAACTATAGTTGCAATGGTAAAGCTGTAGAGTTAAACAGTTATTTTAACGACTCCAAAGTAGTTTACCTTGATAAGCTAACTCCCGGAAGCGATGGAGAACTTATTGTAAGTGTAAATACTGCAGCCGGATCTCCTTATAGCTTTACCGGTGCGTTTACGATAGAATATTTTGATGATAATACACCGGATGAACCTGTTGTAAATACCATCTACGAGCCAGCAGCACCATTGGCTTTTGGACGCAACCAAAATGTGGCGGCAAAAACAAACCTTGCTGTTAAACTGGCCAACGCTGCTAAAGCAGCAAGTGCGGCTATGGATAATACTACCAACATTAAAGTTTTCCCCAATCCATTTACAGATAAAATCCAGGTGGAAATGCAAAATCCTAAAGCTGCCTCTGTAAATATTCTGTTATACGACCTTAATGGTAAAATGGTATTCAGGAGTAATGGATTTAATGTTATGAAGGGTAATAATACGGTTTCTGCAAACTTGCCTGTTGGCCTAAAAGTACTACCCGGTAGTTATGTTATTAATATTTGGATAGATGGCAAACTTTCCAAAACAGTAAAACTTATAAAAATAAACTAGAAAAACCTACATTGTTTAAAAAAGTCTGGTATTATTAAATACCAGACTTTTTTAGCAACTGAGAATGCCGGTATTTTTAAAAACTAAAGTGGCCTTTGAGTAGATAATTATAGTTTGTTAGATTATGAATATTTTTAGTAACCCGCAATGGATAAAAGCATATGAATATCCTTATGCTGATTTTGCAGATATTCCTCAGCAGGTATTTGATGATATAAACGAAGGATTAGATAAGATACAATCTTCCGATCCCCTGGTAAGCATTGTTATTTCGGCATGGAATGAAGAAGTAGATATTTTAAAAACTATTGGCAGTCTCTCTAAAGCAAAAACAAATATACCGTTTGAAATAATTGTAGTTAATAATAACTCTACCGACAGAACACAGGAAACCCTGAATAAACTTCATTTAAAAAATTATTTTCAACCAATACAGGGTTGGGGGCCCGGCCGGCAAATGGGAATGGAAAATGCATTGGGCAAATATATTTTATTGGGAGATTCTGATTGTATTTATCCCGATTGCTGGGTGAATTACATGACAGACGGGTTACAAACCAAGGGGGTAGTTAGTGTGTATGGGCGATACTCCTTTGTTAGTGAAAAAGGTTTCAGCCGCTGGAAACTTACTATACTGGAAACCTTTAAAGATTTAATTGCAGAGGTACGCCACATTAAACGCCCTTTTTTAAATTCTTACGGAATGAGTATGGGCTTTGTAAAAGAGTATGGATTAAAGGAAGGTTTTTACATGAATAAAACACACGGAGAAGATGGCAGGTTGTGTTTTGAACTAATGAAATATGGAAAAGTAAAACAAATACGCTCTAATAAAAACAGGGTGTGGACGGGTGTAAGAACATTAAAAAAAAGCGGCAAATTCAGCAAAGTGCTTTCTACAAGAATTTTAAAGGAGTTAAAAAGGTTTTCCATTTATTTTAATACAAAAATGAAGTACCATCCTCCAAAAAATTAATGGCACAACAATGAAGGGCCAAAATTAAACAGGGATACAGCAATTTGGCTGTTACCAATTTTACAAATTATATTTGCATACCTCAATAACCGCATAAAATTATTATCATGGATCTTATTTATTTTTTTAAAATTCTGTATCGGAGAAAATGGATAATTATCGGGCTTTCATTTTTGGCAGTAGTGGCTGCGTTTTTTCTTCTTCTAAACAAAAAACCACTTTTTCAATCTCTTGCCCAATACTCCACCGGGTTTACTGCAGAAAAAGTAAGGGTAATAGACGGATCTTCCGGTATAGATATATATACTGCCGATGTTAAATTTAACAACGCTATTGAAACATTTAAATCGCCCCAGGTAATAAGCACCATCTCCTATAAATTATTATCTCATGATCTTGAAAATCCTGCAAAGGCATACAGGAAATTAGATAAAAAGCAAATGGAATCGCCGGTTTATAAGGATATTAACCTTGATACTGCAAAAAAAATATTGTCACAAAAAATCCGCACAAATGGATTATTAAGATCTGATAATGCAAAAGAAAAAGTACTAATAGAGTTTTTAAAATTATATGGGTACGATTATGACGGCCTTTTAAGTTTTATGACTATCGAACGGGTAGCAAGAACAGATTATCTGAATATTAAATTCTGGTCAGAAAATCCAGAACTTTCTGCGGTAGTAGTAAACGCAATGGGGCAGGAGTTTTTAAACTATTATAAAAATTTAAGTTCTCAGCGTACAGAGGAAAATGCCGAAGGCATAAAAAAACTTGTGGCTACACAGCAAAGCAAAGTAGATAGTATTGGTAAGAGTTTGTACAAAGAAAAAGTAAAGCAGGGTAGTATAGATCCTGTAAGCCTTAGCACCAGTGCTATGGAAACCGTAAAAGAACTGGAAACAAAACTTGCCGAAGAAAAGAGCAAGCAAAATGAACATTTGAACAGGAAAGCCTATTTAACAGAAAGATTAAAAGTATTGCAGGGTGGTTCCACCAGTACCGGCGGATCCAATGATGAAATAATAAGACTTACAAATAAAAAGAATGATCTGGTAGCAGAAATTGCACGCCAGGGAGGCAATGATGCAGCATTGCAAAAACAACTGGATGATGTCAGGGCTGAGCTGATGGCAAAATCAAACAGGGGTGGAGGGGGAGCAAGCAAAACAAAAGCAAAAGATATTGATGATCTTACCGTACAGATAAGCGAAGAAAATGCATTGCTTAATGCAGCAAATTCTACCATTGCAGATTATACATCCAGGATAAGAAAATACACAGGTATGGCACAATCTGCACCTGTAGGAAGCGATGTAACCATTGATGGTATAAGAAACCAGCTGGATATTGAAAATAAACAGTTGGGAAATGTAATAGAAAAATATACACAGGCAGAAGGCCTGGTAAGGGACGACCCTACTACCAACTTTATTCAAACCCGTATTGGTCAGCCGGCAATTGATCCTGAATCTAAAAAGACCATGATTACCATGATGCTCTCCGGAATATCTATGTTTTTTCTTTCTTCCATTATTTTTCTTTTTTTAGAAATATTTGATCCCGCAGTTAAAACGCCTACAACTTTTAGAAAACTCGTAAAACTTCCTGTGGTAAACCTGGTAAATATGGTGGCTCTAAAAAAGAGGCCTGCATCAGATATTATTTTGCAAACGCACGAGGGACAAAAGTTTATTGATGAAAATATATTTAAAAATAATATCCGCAAATTAAGGTACGAACTTATAGATTCTCATAAACAGGTTTTCTTATTTACAAGCTCACAAAAAAAGGCAGGCAAAACTACTATTATAGAAGCTTTGGCAGCGGGTATGTTACTCGGTAAGAAAAAAGTACTGCTCATAGATCTTAATTTTTCTCACAATACACTAACCCAAAAATATAATGCAGATGTACTGATTGAAGATATTGCAGCAAAGGTTAATTATGCTTTACCCGTAGCGGCACAAAAATTAAGCAGCGCTACAGATAATGAAGACCTGAATGTTATTGGATGCCGGCAGGGCAACCTGTCGCCGGTAGAAGCTTTGTATGGCCTGGATATGAACGCTTTTATCAACTTAATGAAACCTGCATACCATTATATTTTTATAGAAGCTGCTGCATTAAACAATTATTCAGACAGTAAAGAATTGTGTTCCTCTGCAGAAGCAGTGTTTACTGTATTTTCTGCCACTTCCATTTTAACGCAGGCAGATCATGATTCTTTTAAATTTATTGCAGGCCTGGCAGAAAAAAACAACGGAGTTATTCTTAATAAAGTTCTTACAGAACACTTTAATTCCTGATGGATAAAATTAGTACTATTAAACCTGCAAGGCTTACCTGGATAGATTATGCAAGAGGTATTACGATTATACTTGTAGTGTACAGGCATGCTTTTGAAGGGCTAAAAGAATCTGGCCTTCCGGTAAATAATTATATGTACCTGGAGTATATTAATATCTTTTTTTTTAGTTTCAGAATGCCATTATTTTTTATTGTGTCGGGTGTTTTTGTGGCAGCCAGCCTTAACAAACGGGGAGTAAAAAAATTTATAGAAACAAAAATACGCAGCATCTTATATCCTTATTTTTTATGGGCATGCCTGCAGCTGGGGCTGCAAATGATATTTTCTAAATACACCAACGGGCAGCCTACAGCCCAAACATTTCTTTATCTTTTTTATCTTCCCAGGGAAATTGCCCAGTTTTGGTACCTGTATGCATTGTTCAATGTATCGGTGCTTTTTGCATTGGTAAAGGTGAGTATGCGGCTAAATTATCTACAGCAAATAGGCTTGGGTATTGGCTTGTATTATATTTCTACTGTTACGTATCAGCAAAATATAAGTATCGGGTTCCTGGGCGATATCTGCCATTATTATATCTTTTTTGCCATGGGAGATGCCATAAGCAATTTTATACAAAACAGGGGTAATTTTAAATATTTTGAGTCGTGGAAACTCAGTCTTTTACTGCTGCTGCCATTTACATTATTACAGGTATATTTTTTAACAGAAAACTTAAACTATGCAGGCAATAAATATATGTTTGTAGAATATTTT
This sequence comes from Chitinophagaceae bacterium, assembly GCA_043772635.1. Classification (GTDB taxonomy): domain Bacteria; phylum Bacteroidota; class Bacteroidia; order Chitinophagales; family Chitinophagaceae; genus Ferruginibacter. The sequence goes on along the minus strand of JAYVGA010000624.1, from coordinate 3,412 downwards.
CAACCCATCGTATATATTATAATTGCTTTAACCGGCTGTGCATTTATCATCAATCTTTGTTTTGTTCTTCAAAAGAAAAATGTTTTAAAATGGCTGCCTCAGCTAGGCAGGCATTCCTTATATATTTACGTGGCTCATGTAATTGTTTTTGCATCGGTAAGAATTTTTTTAAGAAAAGTTTTTGGCATAAACGATGTATTAATTTTGCTGGGTGCAGGAATTTTAGCCGGGGTAATTGTGCCCGTTCTAATGTATAAATTAGCTGTGGCACTTAACATGCGCTGGTTATTTACGCTGGAAAAAGAGGACAATAAAAAAAACCAATCCTTAAATTTAAAAAAAACATTATCCACTAATAGTATCCATAATTAATTAAATAATAAATGTCGGCATCAGCAAAATATCAGGGTTGGATACATTCGGCGTTTTTTAGCGGACTGCAAAAATTATCCGTCCCCATTTCGGGCCTGCTTATTACAATGATACTTGCACACAAGGCGCTTACAAAACAGGAAATGGGCGTGTGGGCTTTGTTTATGAGTATTACTGCTATTATAGAATTAATAAGGCAGGGCCTGGTTAAAACATCGCTTATAAGATTCATAAATCACAGCAAAGAAGAAGATCATACCTATGTACTTTCGGCTGCGTTGTTTTTAAATATGCTTATCACTGTTTTTACTGCTGTGCTCATGTTTGTATTTACTCCCTTTTTAGCAAGTTGGCTGGTGGCACCGCAATTAAAACAAATGCTTTACCTGCTGCAGATTGGTATGCTTATCATGATTCCTTTTTCGCATTTTGAATGGCTGATGTATGGGAAACTGCAGTTTAAGGGACTGTTCTGGACTTATCTTTTTCGCCAGGGATTTACATTACTCTTTGTACTGGCGGTATACCTTTTTAATACCAAAGTCTCGCTGAATGAATTGGTAATTATTTATAACGCCTGCCTTTTAATAGGCACCATCGTAGCGTATAAATATATAAAACCATTTGTTACCGGGTCTTTTATTATCTCAAAAATATGGGTACTAAAAATGCTTCATTTTGGTAAATATGTTTTTGGCTCTAACCTTAGCACCCTTGTTTTTAGAAGTGCCGACCAGATAATGCTTTCTCCACTGCTGGGCACCACCATTTATAATGCTTCGCAAAATGTGGCCATGCGGTTTGTAAATTTATCCGACCTGCCATCGCAAACCCTGGGCGATATTTTATTTCCAAAAAGTGCCAGCAAAGAAAACAGCAATAACCCGGGCATGCTTAAATATTATTATGAAAAAACTGTTGGCGCATCGCTTTGTTTTGTAATGCCGCTTGTAGTGGTTGTATTGCTGCTGCCAAAACTAATTATCCTGGTGCTTGCAGGCCCACAATATTATGATGCGGTTCCTTATCTTCAGTTAATATCTTTTACCTGTATTTTTCTTGCATTTTTAAAACAGTACGGAGTAATAATAGATTCTACCGGCAAGCCTTATCTTAATTTAATAACCATAACTGTTATTGCAATTGTTCATGTAGTATTATTGTATTTGTTTATAAAACAGTTTGGTTTTATTGGTGCAGGATATGCATTGCTGTGCTCACATACCATAGGTTTTATTATTACCCAGCTTTTATTAAAAAGGCTTTACAATATTAATTTTTTAAATTGTTTTAAATACGCCTTTGCATTTTATCCGGAATTTGCAAAAATAATCTTACAAAAAATTTCATGGAAACCCCACTCATAAAAAACAGGGATATTATTATGTTTGGCCTGCAGCCGTGGGATATCGAAATTGGAAGCAATTTTAAAAATATGGCTGTAGAAATTGCCAGGCATAACAGGGTTCTATATGTAAACCGTCCGTTAGACAGGTTGAGTTATATAAAGTACAGGAACGATAAAAAAATACAGGCCCGCATACAAAGTTTTAAAAGCGGCCAGGGTGTACTTAATCTTTTAAAAGAAAATCTTTGGGTGTTAAATCCTGCTGTGCTCATAGAATCTGTTAACTGGATGCATGCCGGCAAAATATATAATCATCTGAATAAAAGAAATAATAAAAAACTTGCGGCACAAATTAGCCAAAATGCTGCCGAACTTAATTTTAAAAAACCCATACTTATTATAGACAACGATTTTTTTAATGCACTGTATTTTAAAGAATTTTTGCAGATAGATTGTATGTTGTATTACATCAGGGATTATTTGTTATCGCAGCCTTACTTTAGCAGGCATGGAAAAAAAGCTGAGCCGGCAATAATGGCAAAGGCAGATATTGTTATAGCCAATTCTGTTTACCTGTGCAATTATGCAAAAAAATACAACGCCAGCAGTTATTATATCGGGCAGGGCTGCGATGTGGATGATTTTGTAAAAAACAGCTATCCCGTGCCCGGCGATATACAGTCTGTGAAAAAACCTATTGTTGGTTATTGTGGTAATCTTACGGCTGCACGTCTTGACATATCTCTTATGGAGGAGCTTGCGCTGCAGCGCCCTTTATGGAACTTTGTATTTGTGGGCCCACAGGATAGTGCTTTTAAAAAATCAGCGCTCAATAAAATGAGCAATGTATATTTTACCGGTACTAAGCCTGCCGGAGAACTACCCGCTTATGTGCATGCTTTTGATGTATGTATAAATCCTCAGCTCGTTAATCAAATGACGGCAGGAAACTATCCCCGAAAAATTGATGAATACCTGGCTGCGGGCAAACCTGTTGTAGCCACAGCTACAGAAACCATGGAGGAATTTAAAAATTACGCATATTTGTGCAATAATGCTGCGGAGTATATTGATGCTATAGAAAAAGCAATTCATCAATCCGCAGATATAAATAAAAAGAAAGAGCGTATTTCATTTGCACAATCGCATACCTGGGAGGCATCTGTAAGGGAAATGTATAATGCAATAAGTACTATTAATAAAAAATAATTATTGCCCGGCTAAAATTATTCGTACTCAATAGAACCTTTGATCGTATTAGGTTCTAAGCCCCCTCTCCTTTGGAGAAGAGTTGGGGGGTGAGGTCAGGCAAAGATTTGAAGAGATTAGCTGGACAACCATAAATAAAAAATAATGGAAGAAAGAGACGACGATAATTCAATGAATGAAACCATTACCAGCCGGTTTTCTGAAGCTATTTCTATTCTGCTGGTAACTATTGTAATGGTTTATTTTTTTATAAAGTTTATTTTTTATTAAACTGCAAATAAAGTGGTGGAGGAAAAAAACGATCTGGTAATAAATTTTTTTAACTGGCTGAACAGGGAACTTTTTGTAAAAAAACTCATGTCGCCCGGAGGCATCCTGTTGTTAATTTTACTGGCTTTAGGTGCCGGATATTGCGCTTTTATAGGAATGTTTTACATACCCATTATTATTGGTTTTGGCATTTTAGGACTGGTAATCGTTTAC
>JAYVGA010000623.1:0-2245 GCA_043772635.1 Chitinophagaceae bacterium | reverse complement strand
AGAAATTCATACAATCCTTTTTAGACAGCTTCTAAGAGAAAAATAAAATTTTCAGGGTTACATCAAAATGTTGCTTAAGTATTATTTAAAATACATAATAGGATAAAATATTTTAGTTATCCATCTGGTGCTGTCTTTTTCGTTAAGCCTGTTTGTAACAAGGGTGTAGAAAGGTATGGCAGGGGCAATAAGTTTATAGTCTTCTACATATTGTTCAACCATTGCAAAAGCACTGTCTATTTTTTTATTACTGCCTTTTATTTCACACGATAAAATATTACCCCCGCCCAGCATCCATCTGTATTCTATTTTACCACTTGAAACCAGCTTCCTGTCTGTAGGAATAGCAACCCTGGTTAAATAATAAATGCTGTCTTTAGTATAAATATTCAGCATGGGAGAATCTGTTATCTGTGCATTTTTACTTTTAATATATTTTCTAATATCTTCCAGCATTGTATAAATTTTTCTGGAAGTTGGGTATCCCTTTGATGAGTCGGTAGTAAATACCAATGATGAATTTTTTACGGTATCTCTGCGGATATCTATTCCATAAACGGCTTCTGTACTTTTATAAAAATCTTTAGCAGCATTTAATATTTTTGTAAAATCTTTCCTAAGGGTGGTTGCGTAAAAGTATGCATGTAGACGTTTATAAGGATTGTAAGAGCCAGGTATTTCCGCACTCAACTCAAGCTTTACAGAATCAGTAGAAAGTGGAATTAGGTTTAAAGAAGATTTTACCAAAGTATTTTCATTTTTAATTTCTACCAGTACTGAGCTGTATGTATGGTCTGTTACAGAGTACACATTTTCATTTAAAATCTTTTTATTCTCAGTAACTGGTTCTGGCCACCACTTAAGCCAGTTAGCACTTTCAGCAAGTGAACGGTGCAGCCCCTGCAGGTTATTTTCTATAATCACTGATTTATTTACAACGATAATTTTTGGGATAAAAATATAGGTTGATAAAGATAAAAGCAAAAGAATACCTGTAATACTGAGAATCAATTTTTTCATTTATCAGTTAATTTTATGGGATAAGAATAATTTCCTTCAAGGAAGTTAAATTCAAATCATTTATTTTTTTGAAATTATTAAAGCAGGTGCTAAGATAGTTAATGAAAAATTAGAGTTTGTTTTTATAACCCGGAGTTTCTCCATCATCCCACGCAAACCTAATATTAAACCTGCTGGCTCAGCTTCTTAACCCCGCTTAATAAAATTGCAAACGTTTGTTGTTTACAAAACTTAAAGATGATGTTTTTAGTAAAGCAATATCTTTATTTCATAAACTTGCAATATGTATAAAAGGTTTGTTTTTTTCGCTCTCCACTTTTCTTTATTTTTTTTATCATGCAAAAATCCCTCTAAAGAAAAGGAAACTGCTGTAACAAAAAATGAGCAAAGCAAATGGTGGAAAGAAGCAGTGGTTTACCAGCTGTACCCCCGCAGTTTTCAGGATAGCGATGGCGATGGCGTAGGAGATATAAAAGGAATTACGCAGCGCCTTGATTATTTAAAAGACCTGGGCATTAATGCCATATGGCTAAATCCTATTTGTGCTTCGCCCAATGATGATAATGGTTACGATATAAGTGATTACCGGGGTATAATGAAGGAGATGGGCACCATGGCCGATTTTGATGAAATGCTGGAAGGCATGAAAAAAAGAAATATCAAACTCATTATGGATATTGTGGTAAACCATAGCAGCGACGAACATGAATGGTTTAAAGGCGCAAAAAGCAGCCGCACAAATAAGTTCAGAAATTACTATCATTGGTGGCCGGCAGAAAACGGTACGCCGCCAAAGCGTTACAGCCTCTTTGATGAAAACGCCGATGCCTGGAAATTTGACAGCACCACCAACAGTTATTACCTGCATTATTTTAGCCGTAAACAGCCCGATTTAAATTGGGAAAACCTGGTGCTGCGCCAGGAAATGTATGACATGATGAAGTTTTGGGCAGAGAAAGGTGTAAGCGGATTTAGATTAGATGCTTTTCCATTTATGGCTAAGGATACCAGCTGGCCTGCCATGCCCAAAGATTTTACCAACGAACAATTTGTGCGCTACTACGGAGCCGATCCTAAAGTGCATACCTACTTAAAAGAATTACACGACCAGGTTTTAACTAAATATGATTTGTACACAGTAGGCGAGGGTGGTGTAATTCCATTTAGTAAAGTAGCCGGGTATGTAGAAGAAGACAGAAAAGAAATAAGTACTTTATACCACGAT
>JAYVGA010000622.1:0-2177 GCA_043772635.1 Chitinophagaceae bacterium | reverse complement strand
ATTCAACAGCCACCGAACTGTTGCCTGCTGCCTGCACGCTTCCAATAGATTTAAAAATGAGTGCATCGTTACTTCTTTCTACCTGAAAATAAGCGGAGTTTATTTCCTGTGCCGTTTTCCAGTTTAGCAATGCCTGCTTTTCATGAAATTTAGTTGCGGTAAACCATAAAAAATTTACCGGCACCGGTCCCTGTGGTTTATAATCGGATGCCCATCCATCTCCTGCGCCGCCTTTAAATATTCCCAGGCTTGCCTGAATATAATTTTTATAATCCCATCCATCGCCCACTCCACCCTTAAATATTCCCAGGCTTGTTTGAATGTAACTTTTATACTCCCATCCATCGCCCACTCCGCCTTTAAATATTCCAAGGCTCGATTGAATATAATTTTTATTCTCCCATCCATCGCCTACTCCGCCTTTAAAAATATTGCCACCAGCCTGCATATAATTTTGAGTGCTCCACCCATCGGCAATGCCGCCAGTAAAAATATTACTGCTTATTTGCAAAAGGTTTTTGCTGCTCCATCCATCTGCAATGCCACCAAAAAATATGGCGTTGTTCTGGCAAAAAACATTTACACAAAAGAACATGCTGCAAAAAAAGCCTAAAAGTTTTTTCATCTTTTTCATGAGTCATAAGTTTTAAAATGAAAAGATGATTTTTATTCGCCTGTTCTGGCAAGCCTGAAACCATATACTCCTGATCTGGTGTTAAACGATATGGCAGCATTAGCAAAAGTTCTGTCAGACAAACGCAAATTTGCTGGTCCATCAGAATGATTACCACCCCTTATACCCGGATTGGTTATTGGCCAGTTAGCTACATCGGCAGCACCGTTAAAATCTACATTTCCATCTCCATGTAAACCAGTAAAACTCCTGGTAGAAGGATCCCCTACACTAATAGCAAACTCTGCTACATTGCCCGACATTTCCATAATGCCATAAAAAGAACCTCCGCTGCTGGTGCGGTTGCTGCTGGCAGTTGCATAAATACCTGTTCTTACTGCAAGGCCATAAGAACCCTGGTAATTGGCATTGCCATTAGTTGCCAGCTCTGTAGCCAGGCCAGCATTTGTAACGGCTGTGGTGGGTGCAATAGTAGTATTGCCCCATGCAAATTCATTGGGAGTGGGAACCTGGTTGGCACCCCGGCCTGCTTTTTCAAATTCTAATTCTGTAAACGGGCGCAGTGCTGCCCAATCTGCAAATGCCAGGTCATCAATATAACTGGTAGAGCTCATGGCTCTTTCCGGTGCCGGTGCAATATATGCAGGGTGGCTTCCGCTAATGGGAGTAGTAAAGCGGTTGGCTGCACGACCTGCATCCAGGTTATTTAAAAAATCGGCGTATTGCTGCTGGCTGCATTCATATTTCATAAACCAAACTGCTGCAAAACCTTTGGGAAATCCTGCTGGTATGGGGCCAAGGGCATCTCCGCCAGTTGCATAAAAAAGATTGGTTGCAGTATTGGTTACGGTAATAGCAGCTTCCGATGCTACATTGTATGGATTGTTGGTACCGCCCGAAACAAAGTGCCCTGCTTCCGATCCTCCAGTACCCAGGCTGAAAGCACCCGATGGAACATAGACCATCTCCAGGGCAAACAATCGTATTTCTACACTGTCTGTATTTAATACGCCATCTGCTCCAAAATTCCACTGCAGTTTAGCACCGGTATAATTTACATTGCCGGTAAAATCAACGCCGGTACTTGCCCTGTAAATCCAAACACCTTTGCCATCGGCAGCAGTTTTAATAAAGCCGCCTGCTGGCATGGTCATGCCGGTGCTGGCAATGGTTGCATGCTGCCAGGTGTTGCTGGTTTTTTTGCGGAATTTGGCAAACACCCAGGCACCATCATAATTGGCTTCGTTGGTAACGGTGCGCCAGCTATTGTCCCAGCTTACATCAAAATTTATAAGGCTAAACTGGCTGCCGGTATTTTGGCCGTTTAATAAAATGTTTGCCAACTGGATGTTATTGGCATTGGCTATTCCTGCAAGCAGGAAAAAAAAGATCATGAATACGTAATTTTTTTTCATACAAATTTTCTTAAAATGGTTTAAAAATATAATAAACCAAATTTGACGGATTTTAAGAATGCTGCCTATACCGTGTGGCGGGTATATTTATTAAATTGATATTTTAAAATGCACATGCTTATTTTATT
>JAYVGA010000621.1:0-3082 GCA_043772635.1 Chitinophagaceae bacterium | reverse complement strand
TATAATGAAAAAGCCAACCGTATATACAGGCTATTTTATTACATACAGGAGCCTGAAAAAAAAATGAACTGGGCATCTACGCAATTTCCATTGGGCCCTACATTAAAAAAAGATTTCCCTGAGGTGGAAGAATCTGTACGGTTTATCGGAAAGGAAAGAACATTATTTAAAAATGGTAATATTAATTTTTATGAAAAAAAGCTTTATTATACCGACAGCACCATCTTTAATATTTTCACTTTAAAGTTTGCAGAAGGTAATGCGGCCAATGCATTAACTAAACCTAACAGCATTGTCATCTCTAAATCACTTGCAAAAAAATATTTTGGAAAAAATACAAGTGCTGTTGGTAAAACACTGCAAACATTTAATAACGATTTGTATAATGTAACTGCTGTTATTGAAGATGTGCCTAAAAATTCACATTTGCTTTTTGATATGCTGATATCTGCATCTACACTGCCTGCCGATTTTCAAAATAACTGGGGAGGGTTTAACAATTTTACTTATGTGCTTTTAAAGCCAGGCGCAAAAGCCGGGGCTTTTAATAAAAAATTATTGCCCATGTATGATAAATATATGGCGCCAATTTTTGCACAATACAATATCAAAATAAAATATGGCGTGCAGCCCGTTACAGCTATACACCTGCATTCAGATTTACAGGGCGAGCCGGAAGAGCTGGGCAGCATGTCTTATATCTGGATATTTAGCGCCGTAGCTTTTTTTATGTTGTTGATTGCTTGCATTAATTACATGAACCTTACCACGGCAAGAAGTGCACGAAGGGCAAAAGAAATTGGCATAAGAAAAGTTACAGGCTCATCAAAAAAACAATTGGTGTTACAGTTTCTCAGTGAGTCTTTACTAACTGCTTTTATAGCGGTATTATTAAGTGCAGGGCTGGTAATAATTTTATTACCAGCTTTTAATGCTATTTCCGGTAAAGCATTTACCATACAAATATTACTGCAACCATTTACTATTTTTCTTTTGGTGGGTATAGGCTTATTTACAGGTTTGGTAGGCGGTAGCTATCCTGCTTTTTATCTTTCCAGCTTTAAGCCGGTAAGTATTTTAAAAGGGGCCCTCTCAAAAGCATCAGGCAATGTAAACCTGCGCCGCACATTGGTAGTAGTGCAATTTTCTATTGCTATGATTATGCTGATTTGTACCTGGGTTGTTTATGCTCAGCTTTCTTATTTACAAAAGAAAGATTTGGGTTTTGATAAAAACCAGGTGATGACGGTATTCATAAATACCGGGGAGGATGAACGCAGTAAAATATTTGCGATGAACAATGAGTTACGAAGCCAGCCAGGTATTAAAGAAGTAGGTACGGGATATTCTTACCCAGGCGGCGTAAACCTAAATATGAATTTATTTTCTGTAGAGAGTAAGAATGGTTACATCGATAAGGGAATTAACTGCTACAATATTGATGAGTATTATTTAAATGCATTAGGCATGAAGTTGGTGAAAGGCCGTAATTTCTCAACACCTGCTGATACCCTGCACAGCATATTAGTTAATGAAGCCATGGTAAAAGATTTTGAATGGGACAATCCAATTGGTAAACGAATAAAATTTCCCGGCGATACCACAGGAAATTATCTTGAAGTAGTGGGAGTGATAAAAGATTTTAATCAAAAATCTTTGTACAACCCTATAGCGCCATTAATTTTATTTTACACACCTAATTGTAACATTATACAATTAAAAATGAACACTGCAGATATTAAAGCATCTATTGCAATGGTAGAAAGCAGCTGGAAAAAATATTTTCCGCAGTTGCCTTTTGAATATAAATTTTTGGATGAAGATTTTAATTCACAATATGCTGCAGACCAAAAGCGGGGAAAAATATTTGCAGCATTTTCTATTCTCACTATTATCATTACCTGCCTTGGCCTGCTCGGCCTTACAGCATTTACCACACAACAAAGACAAAAAGAAATAAGCATACGCCGGGTAATGGGGGCAAGCATTATGGAAGTGGTTGCTATGATTACAAAAAATTATTTATGGCTGGCATTAATTGCTGCTGCCATCGCATTTCCGGTGGCCTGGTATTTTATGAATAACTGGTTAAAGATATTTTCCTATAACGCTGGCCTGTCTGTAATTCCATTTGTTTTATCTGCTTTAGTAATTGTTATTACTGCTGCAGCTACTGCTATGTTTCATGCCGCAAAGGCCGCATTAACAAATCCGGTAAAAAGTCTACGAACAGAATAAAATTATCGCCATGATAAAAAATTATTTCAAAATAGCCTGGAGAAATTTATTGAAAAATAAAACTTTTTCTCTTATAAATATCGCAGGGCTTGCATCTGGCCTTGCCTGTTTTATTTTAATTGCATTGTATGTGGCCGACGAAATGAGCTACGATAAATACAATGAAAAGGCAAGCCGCATTTACCGAATCAATTCTGATATCGTGTTTGGTGGCAACAAGCTTCACATGGCTGTTACCTCCGACCCGATGGGTGCAACGCTAAAAAAAGATTATCCACAGGTGGAAGAATACGTAAGGTTTTATGCTTCCAGCGGAGCAAAGTTGGTAAAAAAGGGAGACACATTTATCAACGAGCAAAATGTGGCGCATGCAGATAGTACATTGTTTGATGTGTTTACATTACCTGCTGTTAGCGGTGATACTAAAAATGCACTGAACGAACCCAATACCGTTGTAATAACTGAATCCACAGCAAAAAAATATTTTGGTACTGCTGATGCTGTAGGAAAAACAATTGAAACAAACGACAACACCAGCACTTTGTATAAAGTAACTGCAGTAATAAAAGACATCCCACACAATTCGCATTTTAATTTTGATTTTATTTTTTCGATGGATAATGCAGATTATAATTGGGGGCAATTTACCAGCCACAATTTTCAAACCTACCTGCTTTTAAAAAAAGGAACAGATTACAAAGCCTTTGAAAAAAACTTTAATCAGTATATAGATAAATATATAATCCCTTTTGTGCAGCAGTTTATGAAAATAAAATCTATGGAGGAAATGGAAAAGGCAGGCAATAAATTAGCGTACAGCCTTATGCCTTTAACCGATATACAT
>JAYVGA010000620.1:0-4855 GCA_043772635.1 Chitinophagaceae bacterium | reverse complement strand
CTAAACTGTATTGGGATGGTTTCACCATATCAGCTCCTCTCCGCTATTGGTCGGTCAGACGGAGGCCGTCAGACCTTGGTTTTAAACTTGCATTTACTTTATTTAAACTAATTTTAAAAAATGCCCATTAAAAAAATACTTCTATCATTTTTATATAGCAGCATCACCTGCATGTTGCTGATTATATTATCCGCATTACAGGCACACAGCCAGGTGCCCGGCTGCACAGATCCGCTTGCAAATAATTTTAATCCATCGGCCACTGTAAACAATGGAACCTGCACGTATAATACAACCGCCTACACGCCTCCGCTAAAAGTAGATCCTATATCGGATACATTGATAGAAACAAGCGGGCTGCAATGGGCCGCAAATTATTTATGGAGCTTTAATGATGGTGGCGGAGCTGCCGCTATTTACCGCATAGATACTTTAACCAATGCCCTGCTGCAAAGGGTTTACCTGCAGGGAGCAGCAAATATAGATTGGGAAGACATTGCTTTTGATGGCACTTATTTTTACATAGGAGATTTTGGCAACAATGCCAATGGTGCCAGAACCGATTTAAAAATTTACAAGTTTCCGCTAAGTGCTATTCCGGATTATATTGCCAGCCCTGTTGTTACCATACCCGCTGCACAAATAAGCGTAATCAATTTTTCTTACAGCAATCAGCCACAGCCTCCCGTGCCCAGCAGCAGCAACAATACAAAATTTGATTGTGAGGCCATGATAGTTGATGAAGGAAAAATTCACCTGTTTACAAAAAACTGGATAGATATAAATTGTACGCATTACATCATTAACAGTACGGTGGCCGGCACATATACTGCAACTCCCGCAGAAACCCTGGCCACCAATTTTTTAGTAACCGCTGCAGATAAAGCCCCCGGCAATAAAGTTGTTGCGCTTTTAGGATATCAAAATTCCGGAACGGCCAGTCATTTTTTATATTTATTATCAGGCTTTACTGCAGATAATTATTTTAGCGGCAATAAAAGAAAAATTGATTTACCCGATGTTACCGTAATGGGCCAGGCAGAAGGCCTCTGTTTTAAAAATGGATATTATGGCTACATCAGCAGCGAAAAATTTGTACGCATCATTGGTGGTTTTCCATTTACGGTAACACAAAAATTACGGGCCTTCGATATCCGCAATTATGTTTCGGGTTTATTGCTTACCTATATTTTTTCAGGTAATGGCAACTGGGATGAAGCTACTAACTGGAGTGATAATCTTGTGCCACCGCCCACTCTGCCCGCCAATAGCCAGATTGTTATAGATCCGTTGCCCGGTGGAGCGTGCATATTAAATATCAGTTACACTGCATCTGCAGGAACTCCGATTACCGTGGCCGCCGGAAAAAGTTTTGTGGTACAGGGAAATTTAACGCAGCAATAAAATAAAAAAGTTGGCCATTTATTTAAGTGGTATTTTAAAATTTGGATGGCATTTTTAGTTGGCAAAAAAAATAACTATATCCATCTTTAAAAATTTTGTTTTTAGATGAGAGCTTATTTTAAGCCACACGATAATAAATTGCACTGCTCTTTAGGGCGGTGAAGTTTTAAGTTTATTATTCCAGGCTTTAGCCCAAGTTTATTTTGTGCTAAAGCCCCGTGAAAAGCATATTTTTATCCCTGCCTTAAAAGGCAGGGCAACAAAATTTTTACTACAGGAAATTAATGCTGAACTTAAAGAAAAAGATAAATAATCCTTGAAACAATAAAAAAAATGATTTTTAGAGAAGCCCTCCTGGCCGACATACCACAAATACAAATAGTAAGGCATGCGGTAAAAGAAAATATTTTATCAAACCCATTGTTGGTAACAGATGAAGACTGTGCCAACTTTATAGCCGTAAGAGGCAAAGGCTGGGTGTGTGAAATAGAAAATACCATTGTTGGTTTTGCCATTGCAGATTTACAGGAACACAATATTTGGGCGTTGTTTATTCATCCTGATTATGAGGCTAAGGGCATTGGCAAAACATTGCATGGCTTAATGATGGATTGGTATTTTTCTAAAACCGATATTACCGTGTGGCTGGGCACAGCGCCTGGCACGAGGGCACAACAATTTTACCTGCAGCAGGGATGGACCAATGTGGGCACAGTAAATAAAGGAGAAGTAAAATTTGAAATGAAGAAAGCAGATTGGGAAGGAAGAAAAAAGAAATGGTAAGAGATTTGTAAGAAATTATTAAACCACTTTTATACCCTGATTTTCATAATTACCTTAATTGTTTTTACAAAAAACAGGTAAAAAGCAGAGCCGCCAGGTGTACTATTCATTTTTATTATCCTCTAAATTTTCTTCATCCTGCAGGAGTATTTTTTTTATCAAAACAATTTGCCCCAAATGGTAATAACTATGCTCAATAATGCCATGAATATTTCTGTAATAATTTCCATATTTTTTATCACAAAAATCTTCCCAAAGCTTAGGCTCAGGCAACTGCTCTACCAGGCTGGCAAATTTTTCGGCATCAGTCCAGGTTTTATCCAGTAATTTTTCCCAGTCTTCCTGGCACAGTATTAATGGAAGGTCAAAACTATATTTATCACTGGCATTTAATGGTTCTCCCTCTAATACTTTTAGTACTGCACTTACAAAATAATTTATATGATAAAGCAGGGCAGCAATAGTATTAAAAGAATACACTTGTGTTGTAGCCTGCACCCAGTTTACACCTGCTAAATTATCTTTCAGGTTAGATGAAGTCCAGTTTTCTCCAAAATGAATTTCTCTAAAATGTTTTGCTATTTGTGCTGTTAAACTCATGTACCTGGTTTTTTATTTTATCTGTCAGCAATATTTTTATTTTGGTAATAAGCTGCAAAAATTCATCAATAATTTAGTGTCCAGCTGGGAGTGTTCCTGCGGGGTTTTCGCCTTATTTTACTTTCAACTAAAAAATAACTTCCCGGCGAAACCCCGATGCTGAATAGCCTTCGGTTTTTACAAAAGCAAATTACAAGTCTTTAAAATGTACAGGTAAAAAATGTTTTACCTCACCAACTCATAAAATGATGCGCTGCTGTGTTCATAGTCTATATAATCTTTCACCAATTGCCATTTGCCGGTTACCGGATTATAATGCATATAATTTAGTTTTTGTTCCAAAAACTTATCAGAAAAAATGGCTTTGGCATCAAAAGAATTTATAAATACTTTATGCAGTTGCCCTTTATTTTTCTCCCTTGGAGTTACCGCTTTTTGCAGAATAGATAATGTTTCTGTATGGTGCTGCTTTTCTAACCTGTTGATTATTTCATAGGCCATAAAACGTTTGCCATTGGATATTACTTTATTAAGGCTAAAATCTTTTTCTTTAAAATGAAGAATGCAATGCAGATGATTTGGCATTAGCACATAACCTACAACTTCTGTTTCCTGTTTCTTTAATACATTAAACCAGTTGTAAACAATATCATAACTGTTTGTAAGTTCAAATAATGGCATCCAGTTAAAACAGGTGAACGTACAGAAATACAAAGAATATTCGTTGCTATGGTTTTCTTTTACCGCCATACTATGAATGTATTGAATATTGCCTACATAATTATCCACGTTTATTCTACATCGGGGTTTCGCCGCAAAATTTATTTAAATGGAATTGGATGTGGGCGAAAACCCCGCTGAGACACTAAAAAATGATCTGAAACTATGGTCATCTTTTATTCAACATTAAAAAGAATTATCAACCCTTTTCATTCGGTACCTGCCCCGGCTGAGACATTAAAAAATTTATTTACAATTTTACATTTCAAACATTAACCTTTTGCCTGAGCACCTGGTTGCCCACAGCACATTGCAGGCATTGTTTGTAATTACAATATTCATTTTTTAACTGAATGAGCGCCTGCGAATCAAAGGCGGATTTATTTTCGATACCAAGCTGTTCAAAGCCTTTAGTAATACTGTTTTTTTCTACTGTTACTGCTTCCATCCATTGCAGCGCTTTGGTTTTATAAACTTCATTACTGTTAAGGTAACCATAAGCATACAATACCGGTATTACGGTGTTTATACAAATATTCTGAATCATCTGCCGGCCCAGTGTTTTCTTTTTAAATGCAGTGTCTTCATCAAACATATAATGATAGTGCCAGTAATCGTTTGCAGTTACATTTAATAATTCCTGTATTTTTTTTATGCTGCCTGCTTCTTTAATTATAGAAAATAAATGATGGCTCTCCTGTACCAGCATGGCCAGCTGTGCCAGCCTTATTGTGGGAAAATTGGCTGGCCGCATGCGTAAAAAATAAACAGGTGCATGCGCTTTTTGCAGGCTGTATTTTTTTTGTAAAAAATTATATTCCCTGCGCAGCATGTTGGGGTAATCATCTTCAAAGTTTTTATCCAGCATGCCTGCCTGCCCCATAAGCAGGGCTTCTAACTGCTGTATCTGGTTTTTATGTTTGGCCAGTATATTTGTGGGTATAGACTGTGCTATTTTTTCAAAGGCATCGCTGTTTATTTTTATACCAAAGTTGCGGGCCAGTATCCACCAAAAAGTTTCTTCCCAGTGCTGTTTATTTTTTTGTAATAATTTTTCTATGTACACCGCTTTCTGCTGCAGACGTTCTACCAGCAGCCTTTCTTTCCAGGCGGTAAAAGCCAGGGACGATACCTGCCTTATATGCTGCTGGCAGGGAATAAACTGTGCACTCTGCATCAGCTCTTCGTAGCGGCTCAGCAATACAGAAGACACGTGCTGCTGCAACTCCAGCACAGAAAAAGGCATGGCTGCAGCTGCATCATCGTACCACACTACATGAAGAATAACGTTGCTGTAATTTTTATCGCTGCTATGCTGGTGTGCCTGCCAGTCGCTGGCCTTAATATG
>JAYVGA010000619.1:0-2037 GCA_043772635.1 Chitinophagaceae bacterium | reverse complement strand
AGATCCACTCCCGGTTATAACGTTTGCCCACATTTTGCAAACTAATTTTCATCCAGATCTCCTTTGCCTAATAGTTTAATAATGCCTCTTTTGCTTCCTTTAATAAAACTGATAATGAGGTCTTTTTCTGTGCAGGGTGGTAATTGCTGCTCCACATACTCCATAGCCTGCGAAGTATTAAGCCCTTTATTGTAAAGGGTGCGGTAAATTTCTAAAATGGCATTAATGGTTTCGTTATTAAAACCCCTGCGTTGCAAACCTACAGAGTTTACCCCTGCATAACTTATAGGCGTGCGTCCTGCTTTTATAAACGGAGGAACATCTTTATTAATAACCGTGTGGCCTGCAACATAAGTGTGTGCACCAATTCTTGAAAACTGCGGCGCTCCGGCCATTCCGCCTATGATGGCATAATCCCCTACTTCTACATGGCCCGCCAGTTGTACACTATTGGCCAGTATTACAAAATCGCCCAGTATACAATCATGTGCCACATGAGCATAAGCCATTAAGAGGCAATTACTGCCAATAACCGTTTTCCATCTATCTTTTGTGCCACGGTTAATGGTTACACATTCTCTTATGGTAGTATTATTTCCTATTTCTACTGTAGTTTTTTCTCCTACAAATTTTAAATCCTGTGGTATGGCTCCCAATACGGCGCCCGGAAATATAAGGCATCCTTTTCCAATACTAGTGCCACCCATGATAACTGCGCCACTCATAATATGTGTGTCATCGCCAATAATTACATCTTCATGAATAACGGCAAACGGATCTACTTTTACATTATTGCCCAATTTTGCATGTGGGCTTATATGTGCCAGGGGACTAATCATATTTATGCTTTGGGTCTTTTTACAATTTGAGCAACCAATACGGCTTCTGTTACCACTTTATCTCCAATAAATATAGTCCCTTTCATTTCGCAAATACCTCTTCTTATGGGATGCAGCAGTTCCATTTTTAAAATAAGGGTATCGCCCGGAACCACCTTTTGTTTGAATTTACAATTTTCTATTTTTAAAAAATAAGTATCATACTGGTCTTCAGAATCACGGGGTATGGCTAAAAAGCCTCCAGCCTGCGCCAGTGCTTCTACCTGCAGTACGCCCGGCATTACAGCATTACCCGGAAAATGCCCCTGAAAAAAAGGTTCATTATAAGTTACATTTTTTATGGCTATCACATATTTATCTGTAAGCTCCATTACTTTATCTACCAATAAAAAAGGATAACGGTGAGGCAGGATTTTTTGAATGGTTTGGGTATCATAAAAAGGAACCTGGTTTACGTCGTATGCAGGCACATCCTGACGCAGCTTATTTTTTTTAATATGGTCTTTAATTTTTTTTGCAAACTTTACGTTGCTGGCATGGCCTGGCCTGTTAGCAATAATATGAGCTTTAAAAGCATAGCCTACAAGAGCCAGGTCGCCCACAACATCCAGTAACTTATGGCGTGCAGGTTCGTTTGGATACCTTAGCTGAAGATTATTAAGTATTCCTTCTTCGCTTACTTTTACATCCTGTTTGTTAAATATTTTTGAAATGCGCTTTACCTGGTCATCATTTACAGGCCTGTCTACAACAACTATCGCATTGTTTATATCTCCTCCTTTTATCAGGTTATTATTAAGCAGTGCTTCCAGTTCATGAAAAAAGCAAAAGGTTCTGCTGCTGGCTATCTCATCATTAAAGAGCGAAATATTTTTAAGATCGGCATGTTGTGTACCTAGTACAGGTGAGTTAAAATCTATGAGTGTATTAATGCGGTAATCATGGTAGGGCAATGCTACCATTTCCACTTTTTTATCTGTATCTGTAAAAGTAATATTGTGTTTTATTTCGTAATAAATTTTAGCAGCATCCTGTTTTAATACGCCTGTTTTTTTTAACTCCTGCACAAAAGGCTCACTGCTTCCGTCCAGGATGGGCACTTCTTCTCCATCAAGTTCTATAAGCACATTGTCTATCTGCATACCCACCAGCGCTGCCATCAGGTGTTCAATAGTACTTACTCTTGCGCCATTAAATT
>JAYVGA010000618.1:0-6913 GCA_043772635.1 Chitinophagaceae bacterium | reverse complement strand
GTTGTCTTCACCTTTGCAAATTGCAGGCTTATCCAACAGAATATGCAGCAGTAAAAGCATTGTACTAGTTGTCTTCACCTTGCAAATTGCAGGCTTATCCAACGAAGAAGACATTCTTATGCAATTTGGTGCAGTTGTCTTCACCTTGCAAATTGCAGGCTTATCCAACTCAGAACCTGTAAACGATTCAAATTTTACAGTTGTCTTCACCTTGCAAATTGCAGGCTTATCCAACGGTATGATGCAGGTTATGGGGTTCCATTATGTTGTCTTCACCTTGCAAATTGCAGGCTTATCCAACTTATGAAATAAGCGGGCTTAAAAAGCCGGAGTTGTCTTCACCTTGCAAATTGCAGGCTTATCCAACCCGTTTTGCTTAGTGAAAATATTTTCAGCATCTTATATAACATGCAAGGTTAAAAAAAATGCTGCATATTTTATGCAGCATCACCTTATTCATTTATATTTTTTAATTCTATAGGATTGGGTTTTCCAATTTCATTTCCTGCATCAACCTCAATACCATCTGCTGGTGCAGCTGCAGCATTTTTTCGGCCATTGCTGTTTTTTGTACTAATATTTTTTCGGCAGTATTGTCTTTTTCTTTTAATAAAAAACCATATAAAATATTGCGGTATTCATAAAACAATTCCCTTGGTTCTCTGCGTAAAAAAAGGCCATAACCTTTTTCATAATTTACTTCATTTAATTTTGTAATAAATGCTTTTGCATTGCCTGTATGCAGGTAATACTTTTTTTCTCCGGTTGTTGTATCTTTTTCCCAGTATAAAATGGTATGGGGGTTTTCTGCTTCGGAGGTATAAGCAAGGAGCCCCCAAAAGCCCATACCGGCTTCGTACAATTTTTCATTTCTATAACGGCTCAGGCGTTCCTGTGTTTCATGCTTCATATTGCGTTTGGTAAACTTATAAACTACAATAGCCGCAACAATAGTGGCTAAAGCAGGCACTACCACCTGCAATATTTTTGTTATTATTTCCCAATTTGCATTGCAAAAAATATTAAGCATTGTTTTCTGTTTTTATTGTATCAATTAACTGCTGGTATTTACCGCACGCAAACAAAGTAATCTTTTCTATTATGCCATAACCTTTGGTACTACCCTTTTGGCCGGGCTTAAAATTACTATTTATAGTTTGCCATTCTACTGCAGTAATTGCAAAAGCATCATCTTTTAAAAAAGAGTATTGGTTGTGTGCAAAGCCATTGCGTATGGTAATAAGTTTGTTTTGCAAATCATTTGTTTCTGCTTCCGGATTAATTCTAAAAAATTCTTTCAGGTAAAGTTTATGATCCTGAACAGCATCTTTGTAAAACAAATCTTTTGCGTTTACAATATTTGCCTGGTACATTTTCTTTTCAAAGTCAGCAATTTTTTGCAGCACAGATGGTCTGAGTTTGTCGTAATCTCTCAGTTCGTTTTCCAGTACCATCCTGTTTAGTTCCACTTTACCTATATCGTTTTCTTTAAAATAAAAACAAAGATTATTGAGCCGCCTGTCCCTCACCAGTTTTTTAAAGTTTCCTGCATTTTTTATTTTAAGGTGTTTGTCGGATATGATCAGCGTGCCGGCTATTGTATCTTTTTGTAATTCACCTTTTGCTTTTGGTTCATAAAAATTAAAGCTCATGCTGATTCCATTAACGGGGGTGCAATCCAAAATATTTTTATTACTTGTTTCGTTTACAGCCACAATATTTTTAAGTAAAAAAGTATTTGCTTCTGCCACATTGCCCTGGCTGCTGCTGATGGAAATATCTCCCGTTTTGTTTTGCAGCATTTTTTGCACACACATAAACATCAGCTTGTCCTGCACAGCGGCAAGGCGCAGGTATTTTTCATTATCTAAATAATAATTAAAAGCTCTTATAGCTTTTGCCCTGTCATCAATAGAGGTATCAATAGCCTCGCTGATTTTTTTACGGCTGTCGTTTTGTAAATACTTAGGGTTAATTCTGTCTAATTTTATATCCATTACAGCAGGGTATTTATTTCCATAGTTTGTTTTTGCAAAGTTTAATATTGCTCCTGTATCTCTAAACCCTGCAATTTCTCTTGCCAGATTATTTTTTATTTTTTCAGCCTCAGCCAAATAACTACTATTTTCCTGTTTGTATGTACTTATCTTTTTCTTAACGGCACTAAAAAGTTCTTCTATTTTTGTATGAGTAAGATAATTATGTATTTCTTTATTCCCCCTTTTACTGTTAAACAGTTTATAGGCTTTTTCCCATTTATAAAATTCCTGTTCTCCATCATTCAGCTCATGCTTAAAATAATAATTAATAAGATGTACACTGTTGCTGTTATTGGCAAAATCGAGTACATATTTTTTCATTGTATCCGAACCGTTTTTAGCAAGCCATTGCATTGTCTTTTCAAAAAACAAACCTCTCGGCAAAAGCGTGGCTGTATAATCTTCATTCTTATTCCCGTTTAAGTTCAGATAAGCTTTTGTCAATGCCTGTATATCCTGCTTATCCTGTTTGGCTTTTAAAAAATAATAATTTGTATAATCTCCTTTTGCAAGACAGTGTTCCAGGTATTTAGCTTTTTCGCTAAAATAAGCTTTGTAATATTCAATAATACCCAGCTTGTCCTCAATAGATATTTTATTTAAAAAAGGGTGGGGATTTTCTGAATCTGTAAGTCTGCAGGCTTTAAAAATATCTTTAATAGTTTTTTTGTGTTGCCCAAAATAAGCAAGCCTGCTTTGTAATAATCTAAAGGCCGTTGTATTGGCTTTTGAGCTTACAATATTTTTTCCTTCTGCATCAGTTGCGGCAGGCTGCATCAGCATCATATCTTCTGCAAGTAAATCGGCAAGCTTACCTACTTTTATTTTTCTAAAGGCTTTTTTGCCTGGTTTAATATCCAGGCTTTCTCTTTCTTCCATTTTTTCTGTAAACGCCCAGGCCTCATCAATCATTTTTTTAAGTCTTTGTTCTGCATTCATCTTCCAATCAACCGGCGCTGCAGCAAGCAAAATTTCTACAATTCTATCCGGCACATATTGCGGTTTTAATTCGTATTGCTTTAATTTTTCACTTAATGCCGCAAACCGGTTCTTATATTCCTGGTTTGTTGTTTCTCTTAAAGTTTTCACATCTGGTTTTTGCATCAGCTCTTTGCTTACCGGTTCTATTTCTCCATTTTGCAGTTTTTGAAAAAACTTTTTGATGTTACTGATGTGATTTAATATTACCTTCTGCACCTCTTCGCCGTTTAGTAATAAATCATAAAAAAGCATAGCAGGTAATTCCATTGCACTTAGATATGCAAATGGTTTTGGCTTACTGTCTTTAATAATTTTGTTAGGATAAGATTTATCCCCGGAGGTTGTGTTTGTTTTGGTTGTTGGCCAGTAAACAGGATTGCCTTCATTTATTAAATAAAACGGCACTACATTATTTTCTACATGATAATGGGGAAAGGTTTCTTTTATATATGGGTCTATGTGTTCTGTATTAAGCGGCGAAATGTCTTTATACAGTTTTGCAAAGTCTTCCGGCCTTTTATCTTTATCAAAATCTTCCAGTTTTCCATAACCTATTAAATGTTTGGTTAATTGCCTGATTACTGTATCTCCTGCAATTGATTTTGGGTAAATGCTGTAATAATATGTACCAAGGTCTACTGCAAACCTCATACTTGGAAATGAAGACATAATATCGAAATAGCGTTGAGTAAAAAAAGTAAACCGGTTATTTTTTCTTACCATTTTACTTTCCTGTTCAGGATATTCTGCATCTTCCTCATTCATTTCTATCAAACCCTCTTCTTCCTTTTCTTTATTTTCTGCAATGAACATTTGTTGCTTTTCCGGTGCCAGATGTTCAAACAATTCTTTGGGGCATTTTGCCAGTTCATTAACCATATCTAAAAATCCTGCCTGTGCACTGTTATCACTTTCCACTCTTTCTTTAGGGAGCCAAAGGGTATTTACACAAAATGTTTCTACGGTTGCTTTAAATTCCGGAGTATCTCCACGTTTTAATCCTGATATTTTTTTAAGAAATAAATAGGCATCGCCCTTGGGTAAAAACATAGCTGTAAAAAATGCAAGTCCGGCTTCGGAAATTTGCATGCTGCCATCATTTAGAGTAAATGTAAATCTGAAATTCTTTTTCTTTGCAGCTTTCCTTGTTTGTGGGTCTTTAAAATCTTCATAGCGTCGCAAATGTTCTGTTTGCTTTGGGTCGCTAAGGTTAAAGCGGTGTTTTACAATACGAACATTTACATCAAAAGAATCATTCAGTAAGTATTCCAAATCCCGGTTAATTACAAAAGCAGTATCTGCATAATGAGAAAAATGATTTCGGGCTTTGTATAAAGTTTCAATAATCAGTTTTAGTATTTCATAATATTTCTTTGGCTCGTTAATAATATTTTGTTGGGGATCAACTCTCTTGCCGGCATCTCTTGCATCTTTCCTTAAATGTTTTTCTTCTTCAGTTGAATACTTATAATGCATGGCATACAAGAATGGTAGTTTTCTTTCGTAGTATTCCATTGCTTTCTCCAGCAAAATGGGGTCGGGATTTTCATCATTCAGAATACCAATTGCCTTACAGCTTATTAATTCATCATCATTTGCTATTGGCTTAAAACCAAGTTTCATAGTCAGGTCATTCAAAACAAGAAACAGGTTATGTCTTGCCTGATTTAAATGTGCGCCAAAATACCAGGGTGTTTCTTTTAGTGTGTAATATATTTTTGTTGTAATCGTGGATGTTTCCATGAAAGGGGTTTTATTTGTGAAAGGGTGATTTTTATAATAGCAGTTTTTTAAAAGTCTGTTTGCAATTTGGCTTTATTCAACTTATCATAAATCTATTTAAAAAAATATGATTTTATCATTAATGGTGAATTTACTTTATTTAGTGAATTTGCTTTCGTATTTTTTTAAGGATGCACAATTCTATCTGGAAAAATAGTTTTTTCCAAGATCTGCATCCTTACTATAACCATTGCCTAAAGATGAGGGTAAAAAAGGAACTGGCTAATTTTAAGTGGTCGGTCAGACGGGGGCCGTCAGACCGGTGTTTAACAAATTAAAAAATCTTATTTTTACATATCAAAATGAAAGAATCAATATCATACAAAGTTAAGCAGCTGAGCAAACAGGCAAAATCAAGTGGTAAAAGCCATCCTGATGTTACGCTTACATCTGGCAATGAAACTTCATTGTCTAAAGTTATTAAAACAAAAAAGGATGCTGAGCTATTTATGAAAATGCTTAAAACAGTTTAAGCATAACACAATAATTATTTCTCCATTTGTTGAAGCAGCTTCTTTTAATTTTTAATTCACCTTATTTTATTATATCTCCACTAATCACATCCGCTTAGATAAAAGCTCAATAAAGATTTACTGTAAAAGAGTGCGACCCCTACGCAAGCATAGGGGCAGGCTGCCAATGAAGTACAATTGTAAAACATCAGCCGGGTAAATAAAAATAAAAATGTTCAGCATTGGTAAAGGATCTTTGTCGGTCAGACGGAGGCCCCGCAAAAATGAGGGGCAAGCTGTCAAACCGTAGGTAACACTCTCAAGATGGTCGGTCAGACGGGGGCCGTCAGACCGGTGTAATAAAAAACCCCGCTTAGAAAAAGCGGGGTTCATATTTTTAAAGGTCTGTCTTTGCGTACCGACCATTGTTTCTTAATACCTATACATATCAGCCTTAAACGGGCCTTCTTTTGGTATGCCCAAATATTCTGATTGTGCAGTAGTTAATTCATCAAGCACCACACCAATTTTAGAAAGGTGAAGACGGGCAACTTTTTCGTCAAGGTGTTTTGGAAGAACGTACACTTTGTTTTCGTAGTTGCTGCTGTTGGTCCACAATTCTATTTGTGCAAGCGTTTGGTTAGTAAAAGAATTACTCATTACAAAACTTGGGTGGCCTGTAGCACAACCTAAATTTACCAGGCGGCCTTCTGCCAGTATGATTACATCTTTACCTTCTATATTGTATAAATCTACCTGTGGTTTAACCGTATCTTTTGTACCGCCATAATTTGCATTTAACCAGGCCATATCTATTTCAATATCAAAATGGCCAATGTTACAAACAATAGCTTTGTCTTTCATTTTTCTAAAATGCGCTTCGGTAATTAAATCCCTGCAGCCAGATGCGGTAACAATGATGTCTGCTTCCTGCACAGCGTCAATCATTTTCTTTACTTCAAAACCATCCATTGCTGCCTGCAATGCACAGATAGGATCTATCTCTGTAACAATTACACGGGCACCTGCACCACGTAAGCTTAATGCACTTCCTTTTCCTACATCACCATATCCACCTACAACAGCAATTTTACCTGCCATCATTACATCGGTAGCACGGCGTATAGCATCTACCAAACTTTCCTGGCAACCATATTTGTTATCAAACTTAGATTTGGTAACAGAATCGTTTACGTTAATAGCAGGAATAGGTAAAGTACCCTTTGCCATTCTTTCGTACAAACGGTGAACACCGGTGGTAGTTTCTTCGCTCAATCCTTTAATGCCTGCAATAAGCTCAGGATATTTATCAAAAACCATATTGGTTAAATCTCCACCATCATCCAGGATCATATTTAAAGGTTTATCTGCACTGCCAAAGAACAGGGTTTGTTCTATGCACCAGTCAGATTCTTCGTTGGTTTGTCCTTTCCAGGCATATACACCAATACCTGCAGCGGCAATGGCTGCAGCGGCCTGGTCCTGTGTGCTGAAAATGTTGCATGAGCTCCATTTTACTTCTGCACCAAGGTCAATTAATGTTTCAATTAATACAGCGGTTTGAATAGTCATGTGCAGGCAACCGGCAATGTTGGCACCTTTCAAAGGCTTTTGAGCTCCGTACTCCTTACGTAGACTCATTAACCCTGGCATTTCAGC
>JAYVGA010000617.1:0-24772 GCA_043772635.1 Chitinophagaceae bacterium | reverse complement strand
TTAGCTGAAATCGTTTGAACTATAAAATCAGCTAAAACCCTTATCCAACAATAATTTCAAAGAACTTAAAAATATTTTCTTAGGACGGTAGTGGTGAATGGTCAATGGTCAATGGCTGAATGAAAAGTCATTATTTATGGGTTTGAATTTTATTTAAGTCATTAGGTCAATAGGTCCCCTATATTTTTGTATGGGGTCATTTTTTAAAACTTGAAATTTCTTTATTTGTAAGAAGGCTGGCATGTAAATTGAAATTAGGGAAAATTTTATATCTCTTAAAATTATAAACCAAAACCGATTGACCCAACTAACTAACCCTGCAAAATACAGGAGATAGGCATTGACTCTTTCACTCCCTATAAAAATATAGGGGCACGCATTGACCTTTCACCTTTCACCTTTCACCTTTCACCATTCACCCTCATCACTTCCCATACATTAAAGGATCCAAAGCCCGTGGAGCCCACATTTCAAGAAAAGCCTGCACTTTGGCGGGGTTATAACTTTTTTTACCATCTTCCAGGTATTCGCTGTTTTGGGTATGAATGCGCTCTCCTTTTTGGTTAAGAATTATGAAAGCTGGAAAACCAAAGCGCTGTGGGTAACCATAAAGTTTAAACAATTTTTTATTCTCGTTTTCTTTGCTCCAGTTTAGGTGATACCATACATAACCTGCATTAATTACCGAATCTATTTTAGGCGTAGCTTTTGCCATTCTTGCAAACTCAATACACCAGCTGCACCAGTTACCACCAGCCTGTATGAGTACATATTTATTTTGAGTTTTTGCTTTTTTTATGGCAGCGGCTATGTCTTTGGCCGCATCTGCATTGGGGTTGTAGGGTTGTGGTTGCTGGGCAAAAGCATATGCGGCAAATAAATGCAGAAGCGATAATAAAAATATTTTTTTCATTTTTAAATTCCTTTTTTTAATCCAGTGGTTTTATTAGCAGTAATGATAGTAACAAATTTAAGGATTATAAAAATGGTTATTCAAAATGGAATTTACCGTTCCTTTCCTGCAATACATTCGTAAAATTTTATGTAACGTTTCAACTTTCAATTCTCCATGGAGGGTTTGTTCTGTTACTGCCTGCATAATATAAAATAAGTTGATTATTATCGGGGTCTTTCAATTTGCATTCCCTCCACAACCAGGGGTTATCGTTTGGCAATTCATCAAAAACAATTCCTTTGTTTAAAAGCTTTTCTACATAATTATCTAATTGTTCCACTTCAAAATAAATCCATATACCTTCTCCCTTTGCAGTTTCATTTACCTGGTGTAGTGAAAAGGTAGAATCACCATCTATACACTCAAACCTTGCATAGTGGGGCAAGGCCTTTACTATTAATTTAAGCCCTAAGCTTTGATAGAATGCTATTGATTTTTCAACGTTAAGAACAGGAACAGTAACCTGGTTTAAATTCATTGGTTAAAAATTTATTTTGATAAATTAAAAAAGTGCCGCAAACAAAAGCGACACTTTATTTCTTATAATATTTTTAGCGGCTAAAAACCTCTTGAACCTCTTGAACCTCTTGAAACCTTGAAACCTCCTTACTGCTTCTCTATCTCCACAACACTCAGCACCACACTGTTTCCTGAGCCTGCTTTAAATTGTATGCTGCCATTTGCACCGGCACTATAGTTTACATTCTTATCTGCTTTTGCAGCAAACGCTTCATTTATTTTTGCAGCGTATTCTGTTTGCGTGCTGTTATTAATGGCCGTATTAATGGCGTTATAATCCATTTCCTGTTTGCTCACCACAATAGCCATTACTTCCTTGTTACCTATTTCATCTGCCTGTATTGATTCTTTTCGGGGAAATAAACGATAACCCGTAATACCGCAGTAAGAAGAATGAATAGGCTTGTAAGGAAACAGCACAAAACTTTTATTATTTACATCGGGTGTGAAAATATAAATGTAGCACTCGCTATTGTTTTTAATTTCCATTTTAAACTTGCTGCCTTTTTTTATAGGCGATACTGTTTTAAAAACATTTGCACCTGCGGGTTTTAAAGCAATGTTTTGTTTGGTATCGTTAATTATTAAACCCACCGTACACTCCAGGCCTATATTTAATGCAGCACCTTTTTTTGGCATAGGATCTATACCATAAGCTTCTCTTACAAATTCTTTAAAATCGCCGTAACGCACAAAGCCAATTCCGTTTTGTCCCCACTCCGTTCCCCAGCTGTTCATAATTTCAAAAGCACCACCTTCTATCCGGTCGTTGTATCCTATTACACACATGGCATGGCCGCCAAAGCCTCTTTGCTGTGCATCATCTGCCGTGGGGTGCCACACTTTTTGCCCCATCATCCCCTGCATAAAAGAACCGCCTACCATCATACCAATTACCACCGGCGCATCTTTGGCCAGGTGTTCTTTTAGTGCCCTTATATTAATGCCGTTTACATTATCTGTTTCTGTAAGCCTGGTAAAACCATGAATTTTATTGGCAGATGCTTTTTGCACCAGGCTGGATGCTGCCTGCCTGCTGCAATCGTTTTCATCATAAGGGAAATCTTCGTATGGAACGGCACCCGCTTTTTGCATAAACTCCATAGCATTTTGCAGGTAACTTCCCTGGCAACCATCCAGTGCAATATTGTTGTACATAAACGATGGACTGTATGCTACCTGGTTGGGATCGGTGCGTGCACTGCTGGCTTCCAGTATTGTTCTTGCAGCATAGGCACTGCTCCATGCCACGCAGCTTCCCTGTTTGCCCTGGTTCATACGCTGGGGCGCAAACGCAGCAAGTGATATTGCTTCGGGCAGTGGGTTTTTTGTGTTGTTGTCTTCCAAACCTTCGTACACACTGGCTTTGCTAAACTGCTCCGGGCTGTAACTGTAACCACTCTGCGAAAAAAGATTTTGTGCAACATCCGATAATCCTCCTCCGCCACCACCACATCCGCCCCGGCCCAGTAAAAAATAAGCACCCACACCCAGCACCAGTAAAACCAGGATACCTTTTCCTCCACCACCACCTCCTTTGCCACCACGGCCAAACAAACTGAGGAGCAGTGGTATAAAACTTAAAAGCCCGCCACCACCACCGCCACCACCAGTGTTTCTGTTGCCGCCACCACCGCCGCTGTTGTCGTTGTAATCCTGCTGATCCTGCGGATCATCTACCATATGTAATGCCATAAAAAACGGTTTAAAAAATCAGTAATAATAAGATTGAGAAATGAAGATAAAAAAATGATAGGGGAGATGGGAAATTATTTTTATGTTTCCTTTAGTAATTAGAATATTGTGACTTAAAACCCCATGTGCCAAACCACTTTTACGATAGAATTTCTCTATTGAATTTTAATAAAATTTAATTTTGCTTTACCAGTATTCAATATATTTTCGGTACAGAGATTGCAGAAGAAAAAGATGTTTATAAAGATTTTGTCAGGTTTAAAAAATAGGGAACCAACTTATTTTTTTATGTCTCACACCTTTTCTTTATTTAAAAATACCTATATCTTAATTTTATAAATTGTAGTGTGAACCTGATAGAAACAGAAGTAAGAAAACTCACTCAGTAAAACTGTAACTGAAACTGTTCGTATAAAAATTATAAAATTGGGGATGTGTCATTTTCAAATAAGGGATATGTTCAATTTCAAATAAAAATAGTGATTGCTATTTTGTATTAATCATTGCCAATTAGTGATATAAAAAAATTGCTATTGAAATAAATCTGGCTCAGAATCGGGTATTAGCATGCAATCCTAAAGAGCCGTCACACTCTCTAAGGCATTCAATAATGGAAAGCAGAAAAAATTTCAATACTTCAAAAGTACCCCGTATGACCGAAGTATTCCCACAAGCTGTAATTACGGATAAATTTATATTCCTTTCCGGCACTCCGGGTTTAAATCCTTTAACAGGGCAGATAAGTGAAAGTTTTGAAGAGCAGGCAAAACAAGCATTTTTTAATATAAAAACCATTCTTGAAGAATTGGGTAGTAGTATGGATAAAATTGTAAAGACAACTGTCTTTATGGTAGCAGGTAATGACTTTGGTATTTTAAATAAAGTGTATGCCGATATTTTTCCAGATACAGCTCCTGCCAGAAGCACTCCGCAGGTAATGCCTTTTCCAGCAGGGATTTTAATTTCAGTGGAGTGTATTGCACTTTTATAAATGATAATAAAGGGTAGAGACTGTGCATGGGTAAATCAATAGTATTATTAAAATTACCTGTGTAAAAATTTGAAGAATGCTACATCTCTGTTCAGCCATAAATTTATAAAAAAATGCAATGGTAATATTACACATTAAATGTTCACTGAATAAGTCTTCTTCAGGAATTGCCTGCCGGGGATGAAAAATAAAGTTTACATACAAGGAGAGTTTTTTTATACCCGGTATAGGTGATATCCTCTGGCGCAAAATACCCCTACCTTCATTTTATAAAACAGTAAATATGGAGCTGATAGAAAGAGATAATTTCTTAGTACTGCTACAAACCCAATTAAAAAATATTGAATACGGCGAAGGGCATTGCATATTTATAAGCGGCGAAGCCGGTATAGGTAAAACCGCACTGGTAAAGGCTTTTTGTAAACAGCAACAGGATCATTGCATGCTTTACCAGGGAGCCTGCGATGCCTTATTTACGCCCCGTCCGCTGGCGCCTTTGTATGATATTATCTGGCAGGTAAACAAGGGTATGTGGCCTGCCAGTTATACAATTGAAGAGCGTTCAGAATTATTTTTGAAATTTTTTCATGAATTGAGTCGTCAAAAAGAAAAGATGCTCATCATTTTTGAAGACATACATTGGGCAGATGAAGCCACGCTCGATTTCATAAAATTTTTTTCGAGGCGTATTACACAATTGCGCTGCCTGTTTATTCTTACGTTCCGTGACGATGAGATTAATACTACGCATCCTTTAAGAAATGTTTTTAGTGATCTTTCTCCCGATGCATTCACCCGTATGCAATTAACGCCTTTGTCAAAAGAAGCGGTTTATAAACTGGCAGATAAAAAAGGATATGATGCAGAAAATGTATACAGCATTTCCGGCGGTAATCCATTTTATGTAAATGAAATTTTGGCGAGTTATAGCCCCGGTATTCCAGAGAATATTAAGGATGCAATACTTTCCGTGTACGATAGGCAGGAAGAAGGAACAAAACAGGTGTGGCAAGTATTTTCAGTTATTCCTGAAGGCATGGAGATAAACCGGTTTGCTAAAATTAAATCTTCCTGGGATGAGATAATGGATCATTGCTTTGCATTGAAAATTATTATTGTTAAAAATGATCGTGTTATTTTCAAACATGAATTATACAGAAGAACGATTGAAGAATCATTGTCGTCTGTTAAACGCATAGCACTTAATAAAAAAATACTGGAACTTTTTTTGGCTTCGTTTGAAGAAGAAGGAGAAATTGAGCGGATTGTGCAGTATGCAAAAAATGCAAATGAAAATAAGCTGGTGGTTAAATATGCACCGCTTGCTGCAAGGCGGGCTGCATCTGTAGGGTCACATATTGAAGCCTCAAAACTTTTCCTTACTGCTATTGAATATACTGAAGGGGATGACGAAGATGAGTTGATGCAATTTTATGAAGCTTACTCGTATGAATGTTACCTTACCGGCCAGGTTAAAGAAGCAATTATTTATACAGGTAAATTGCTTCATATTTTGAAGGAGAAGGCTGATATTGAAAAGACCGGAAACTGCCTTCGTTTTTTGTCCCGCTTATGGTGGCTTGATGGCAACAGACAAAATGCTGAAAGCTTCGCTGAGCAGGCAATTGATTTATTAAACAGCCAGCCTTCATCGCCTGCAAAAGCAATGGCATTCAGTAATATGTCGCAATTGAAAATGTTATTTGATCAATCCGCCGAAAGTATAGCCTGGGGAGAAAAAGCAATTAGGATTGCCCGGAATTTGAATGATAAAGAAACGCTTTCCCATGCATTAAATAATATTGGTACTGTGCAAATGACCTTGCCGTCATCAAAACAAAAAGGTACTGAACTCTTAGAGGAAAGCCTGGCAATTGCATTAAAAAATTCTTTTCATGAACATGCTGCAAGAGCCTATTCTAATTTGGGAAGCGGTGGACTGAAAGTGAAAGATTATGTGTTCGCAAGGAAAATGCTGGATGAGGGTATTCAATATTGCGAAGAAAGGGATCTTGGTTCATGGAGATTAAATATGCTATCGTTAAAAGCGCAACTGAACCTTGAAACCGGCGATTGGAATAAAGCTTACAGCATCGCAGACAGCCTTCTCAAAAACCATGACAAGCCAGGTGCTTTTAAAATAGGCGCTCTTATTGTAATGGGTACAATAAAAATGCGGAGAGGCGATGAAGATGCACTTTACCTGTTGCTACAGGCAAAGACAGAAGCTTTTGAAACGATGGAACTCCAAAAAATTATTCCTTCGCTCATAGCTCTTTTAGAATATGAATGGCTAACAGGAAAAACATCCATTAACATAGAAGAGCTTGATCTGGTTACGGGTACAATTGAACAGTCAGTTAATACAGTTGGCAACAATGAATTTGCGTTCTGGTTGGGTAAAGCAAGAAAACAATATTTGCGGCTAAAAAAAACATACGAAGGCTACGAGTTAGACACTGTGACAAGAGCGCAGAAGGCAGCGGCATTATGGGAGAATTCAGGCAATCCTTACGCAAGAGCTATTGCTTTATTTGAAGGGAGTGAAGAGGATAAAAAAAATGCGCTGTTAATCTTTCAGCAATCAGGTGCGACTGCGGTATCCGAAAAAATAAAGATGGAAATGCGTGCCGTTGGTATTAAAAAAATTCCACGGGGGATAAGAGAAAGCACAAGAAAAAATCCTGCACAGCTAACCAATCGTGAATTTGATGTGCTTCAGTTATTGCAGAAAGGAAATCAGAACAGGGAAATTGCCGGAGCTCTTTTTATTTCCCCTAAAACTGCCGATCATCATATTTCCAGCATATTGTTTAAGCTTGATGCAAATTCCCGTTCAAAAGCAATTGTGGAGGCTATACGTTTGGGCATTCTAAAGTAGGGAGTTCTTGAGTGTTAATTAGGCAGAAAGTCCTATATGCATTTGCTGTTCCCAGGTTAACTTTGTAACTAATCTTAAAATTATAGTCAATGAAAAAGTTCATTATTGAAAGAGAAGTTCCCGGTGCAGGCAATATGACCGCCGAAGAATTACAGGAAATTTCAAAAACTTCCAATGCTGTTATCTCAGTAATGGGCAAGCCTTATACCTGGATTGAATCTTTTGTTACCGACAACAAAATTTATTGTATTCACGAAGCAGAAAATGAAGTAGATATCCGTGAACATGGGAAATGCGGCGATTTTCCTGTTACCAGGATTGAAGAAATAAAGGCTGTTTTAGATCCAGCAACAGCTAATAAAGCCGGTTAAGACATTTACGTAACGAAGAATCATAATCAGTGATAATTCTGTGCTAACAGAGAAGAAAAGAATTATATTCATTAGACAATTTCTTTTTACACAACGGTAAACCGTTGGGAAAAATACAAAATGCTAAATATTTATTCTGCAATAAAAGACAGTAACTCATTTCGTAAAATGGAAGTAAGCGAATTGCTGTTTGTAGAATACACCTGTATGCAGGAAGAAACCAAATTCGGAATTTGGTCAAATAATAATTACTTCGCCTTTATAAGCTCTGGTAAAAAAGTGTGGAAATCCATTTATCATTCCTACGAAGTGAATGATGGCGATATCATCTTTGTAAAAAAAGGCGCAAACCTCACACACCAGTTTTTTGATGATGAATTTTGTGCCATCTTCATGTTCATTCCCGATGACTTTATTAAGGCATTCCTAAAAAGGAATACTGCTTTACTGGAAGCTTGTCAAAAAGATCTTTCCGGCCAGGATGCAGTCTTACGCATACACCCCGATCAATTGTTAGAAAGTTATTATCACTCTATTCAATCCTATTTATCGTTGGCTGAAAAACCCAATGAACAGTTGCTCATGCTTAAATTTGAGGAATTATTGTTAAGCCTGTTCTCCAATAAAAAACATCAGCCCTTAACTGATTATTTTATTTCGTTGTGCCAAAACCAGGAGTACCACCTGAGCAGGGTTATGGAAGAAAATTTTGCCTATAATCTTAAACTGGAGAATTATGCACAGCTATGCCATATGAGCCTTTCTACTTTTAAAAAATCTTTTAACCAATATTATCACACTACTCCGGCAGCATGGCTTAAAGATAAGAAACTGGATCTTGCTCTTCACCATGTACTTACATCAGAATTAAGTATCAATCAAATTTCTTTTGAATGTGGATTTGAAGACACTTCACATTTTATCAGGGTGTTTAAACAAAAATATCAGCTCACTCCATTGCAATACCGCCAAAAATTTTGCAGGAAAGAAATTGTTGAAGCTTAAACTGCAAAGTCGATTTATTAAACGCTTCAGCCTGTAACACTATTGTTACGGCATTTAATTTTACTGCATAATCATTAATTAAAATTATTAAAAATGAAAAATGCAGAAACAATTAAAGAAGCTACGCTGAGCGATGTTTCCAGGAATATTATCATGCATCATTTGGGTTCCTTTCAGGACAACGACCTGGAAGCAGTGATAGCAGACTACACGAAGGAATCCGTTTTTATAACGCAGGATGCAACCTATAAAGGGCCCAAAGAGATAATGGATTTTTTTGCCGCCCTAATGATTCATTTTCCAAAGCAACAATCAAGCTTTAAACTGGACAAACTGGAAGTTAATAATGAACTGGTATATATTGTTTGGCATGCAAATACTCCAAGCCTGGAAGTGCCCTTTGGTACAGATACTTTTATTATAAGAAATAGTAAAATCTATCAACAAACTTTTGCAGGCCAGTTGAAATTTATATAATAGACAAATGGGTGAAATAATTTTTAGTTTCATTTTTTTTACTTCATAAATAAAAATTCTTAAGTACAAAATGGATTAAAAAACGGCTCATGACAAAACCTAAACTTTAAAGTCTATTTTTCTAACTCTTTAGCCTACATCTAATTTTTATCGTTGTCTAATTTTGCCTCCATATTTCATAACATAAAATAAATAAAATGAAAAAAGCAGAATCTGTATTATTAGTAAAATTCAATTCAACACTCAGTGCTCAGAAATTGATGAGTACCTGTCAGGAAGATCTGGATATATTCAGAAGCGTACCCGGTCTTCTTCAAAAATATTACATCGCCGAAGAGAGTACCGGTGCCATTAGTGGCTTTTATATTTTTGAAACCAAAAGCGCAAGAGAGACATTTTGGAATTCAGAACTGGCAAAGAATATTCCCGCCAGGTATGGCGTGAAACCTGAAACACTCCGTGTGGAGCAATATGATATGGCGATAGTACTAAATGATGTGGTATTAGCCTGACAAAAAAAGGATGTCATTATGGCCAGGGATAAATTGACCGGGCCATAATGATAAGCCAACATTTATTTTACAGCAACAACTTAATTAAAGTAAATAAAAAAAATAGTTACATGGAAAAATTGCAAGCAATTATTTTAGTTTTTACATTTTATAAAATAGGCAATATTTATAATAAAATAGGTAATACTTCTGTTATCAAATACGAATAGCAATAGCAATTTTGTAATCATTATTTATCACTAAAATTATTTTTATGAAAAAAATCGTTATTGAAAGAATTCAGCCAGGCGCCGGAAATTTTTCTACTGAAGTATTGCAGGCTATCTCTAAAACAGCATGCCCAATTGTTGATCAGCCCGGTAAACCCTATAACCCCGGAAGAGGCATATCGCTGTTTAGTATGCTGGCGTTATTATTTATTGTACTGATATCGGGTTGTAGTAAACAGCAACCGGAAATGCAGGCAAAAGATACCATTGTTAAAACAGACAACACTATCCTGAATTCCGACGATGAATTTAAGCATGCATATAAAAAAGATATTCTAAGCGGAGATAATGAAACCAGCATAAGTCAGGGATTTTCAAGCCATGGATTTTCATTTACTACATTTTTAGAATTGCTGCTGGCACGTGCTGGTACAGCAAAATACCTGGACTTTGATAAAGCTATTGCAGATGGTTATGCAGATATAAATGTAGTGGTGCCAAATATGGGATATCATTTTCTAAAATCTGCAATTGTAGATGCAGCATTTGAAATAAGGAAACCTGAGATACTGGTTTATAATAAAAAACTTAATGGAAGCTTTGAGCTGGTGGCTGTAGAATACGCAGTGCCCATTAGTGTAACTCCCGATAAGGCACCAGAAGGTTTTACAGGTTCGGCTGATGTGTGGGAGCGCAATACTGATTTCGGTTTGTGGCTGCAACATGCATGGATTTGGAAATTTAATCCCGAAGGAGTTTTTCATGATACCAACCCATTGATACATCTACGTTAATTATAATGCCAACTGTTATGATGTTAGGTTAGCTACAGCATAAAATTTACATTTTTTTTAAGGTATCACAATTGCGGCAATAAAAATTATCATTTACCCTTCAGAGGCGTCCTTTGTGATATGCCTTACACATATACCCACCCCATTTCTTACCAGCATACATTAAAAACGAAACAGGTGCATAGCAGTGCAATGTTTTTATTAAAACTGTGTAAGGAAGTTATGGCTGATATAGCCTGGCTGCCCCAGCTTTTAAAATAAAATCTGCCTGCATTAAAAAATTTATTGTTGCCCGGGTGCACTGAATTTTTCAATAAAATATCCTGTCAGTTTAGTTAACTAAACATTTTATTCACCAGTGTAACCATCCTGTTTACAACTGCTGTAAAAATATCTGTCATTAAAAATTTGATTTAATCAGCAGTTAAAAAAATAAAAAATATGAAAAAAAAGAGCAATACTTTCTTTAGTAATAGATATTTAAAACAGTTTAATTATACTGTAACAATTATCGTAACAGGTATATTATTTCCATTGCTGTTATTAGCACAAAATACCATTACCGGAAAAGTTGTTGATGCAGTAAACAACAAACCGCTGGCACTAGCTACTATAAAGGCTGCACCAGGAAACCAGGGCACAATAGCCGCTGATGATGGAGTTTTTACATTACCAACGGATAATAATGTAAAAACAATTATTGTAAGTTATGCTGGTTATTTAAGCCGTATAATAAAAGTAAACAAAGCAGTAAAGTTTAATTTAATCGGCCTGCAGCCGTTGCAAAATGACAAAGCCATAACAGTAATCGGCACAAGAAATTTATCAAGAACAAATGTACAAACACCCGTACCCTTAGATGTTATACCAGTTGCAAAAATGGTAGCAACATTGGGACAGACAGACCTGAACCAGTTGCTTACTTATGCGGCTCCGTCCTTTCAATCTGCAAGGCAAACCGTAGCTGATGGTACGGATCATATAGATCCTGCACAGTTGAGGGGGCTTGGCAGCGACCAGGTGCTTGTGCTGTTAAATGGTAAAAGAAGACACCAGGCTGCATTAGTAAATGTAAACGGCACCGTTAACCGTGGCCAGGTAGGAACTGATTTAAATTCCATCCCTGTTGCAGCTATTGAAAGAGTGGAAGTTTTAAGAGATGGTGCTGCTGCACAGTATGGCTCAGATGCCATTGCAGGTGTAATAAATATTGTTCTAAAAAAATCAGTCAATACCATCAGCGGCAATATTTCGTATGGAGAAAATAATACCCGGTACGATAAAAATTATGCACTGGGCAAATTGAATAAGAATGCAACAAAAGATGTAAGCGTACAGGATGGCGGTACTTTTCAGGCAGCATTAAACTATGGATTTAATTTAAACAACAAAGGCTTCATTAACCTCACCGGCGAATATTTACTCCGCAACAAATCTAACAGAGCCGGTACTTATACCGGGGCGGTGTACGCAAATGTTGGTGGCGCAAATAGAGATGATTCTATTTTAAAAGCAAAAGGATTAACGAGGAATGATTTTGATATGCGGATCGGTAATTCAAAAATTGCAAGTGGTTCATTTATTGTAAATGCAGCTTACGCAATCAGCAACAAATGGAATGTAAAATTATTTGGCGGTTACAGCCAAAAGAATGGTGAAGCAGCAGGATTTTTTCGTTATCCTTCTTCCATATCAACGGGTGCTGCCATCTTTGCCGGGCAAGTACTCAGCCTGTATCCCAACGGATTTTTACCACTGATAAAAAGTAATATAAAAGATTATTTTTTTTCAGTTGGGCTTGATGGTAAGCTTGGAAAATGGAATGCCAGTTTGTACAATACGCTTGGAGTAAACAACTTTGATTTTACGGTAGATCATTCTATAAACTATACACAGTTTGCAGTAACCAATAATCCGCAAACAACATTTAATGCAGGCGGCTTGCAGTTTTTACAAAATACTGTTAATGCAGATGTTTCAAGAAATTTGAATGTGCTGCAGGGTTTGAATGTAGCTTATGGTGCAGAGTTCAGGGTGGATCAGTATGCACAGCATGCCGGTGAAGAAGCATCTTATAAAAATTTTAATACCAGTTCAGGAGCTGCTTCCGGCGCTCAGGTATTTGCAGGCTTTGTACCGGATTATGCTAAAACTCATGCCCGCCATAATGTTGCTTTGTATGCAGACCTTGAACAGGATTTTACAAAACAATGGCTGGTAGAAGCCGCCTTGCGTTTTGAAAACTATTCTGATTTTGGAAGCACTTTAAATTATAAAGTGGCTACCCGGTATAAGATCGGCAACAATTTTTCCATCAGGGCAGCGGCATCAAGTGGCTTCAGGGCACCATCGCTGCAGCAGCAGTTTTATGCAAAAACCAATACGTTGTTTGTATCAACTAATGGAACGCTGGCACCAGTAGAAAGCGGCACTTTTACCATCGACAGCAGGCCTGCACAAATATTGGGCATCCCTGAGTTGAAAGAAGAAACATCACAGAATTATTCTGCCGGCTTTACAACTACGCCGTTTAAAGGATTAGAAATAAGTATTGATGGTTATCTCATCAATATTAAAAACAGGATTGTGCTTACCAATAATTTTAATGGAGGCACCGATACTACTCTAACAAAATTGCTTAAAGACAATGGAGCAACCACTGCCAATTTTTTTACCAATGCCATTGATACAAAAGCAAAAGGGCTTGAAGCAGTGATAAGTTATCATACCAGCTTTGCAAATGAAGACAGGCTTAGGCTTACAGCGGCTGCAACTTTTATAAAGAATGAAGTTAAGAAAGGAGCCGATGGAAAACCGGTCATCAAAGCGTCTGATGTTTTAGTAAACTCCGGGCAGTTAGCAAATTATTTTAACCGGGAAGATCAGAGCAGGATTGAAGTTGCCAATCCTTCATCAAAAGGCAATTTCACCATTAATTACAATCATAAAAAACTGGGAGCAATGCTTCGCTTTGCATATTTTGGAAAAGTAACCTATCTCGATCCAACCATCAATCCTGCAAACCCCACCGCCTTTCCTGTTAACGCATTTACCGGCCAGAAAGAAACTTTGGATCAAACTTTTTCTGCTAAAACGGTAACTGATTTTTCGCTGAGTTACGACGTTAATAAAAATTTCACTTTCACCGCAGGTGCAAATAATGTTTTTGATGTGTACCAGGATAAACATACGCATAGTGGCAATGTATCATCCGGCAGGTTTATTTACAGCCGCAGGGTAGAGCAGATGGGCTTTAACGGAAGGTATGTTTTTGCAAGACTATCGTTTAATGTAAATACTAAATAAAATATTTTATAATTAATATACCCCGGCCATAAACAAGCATTTTATAAATACCCAAAAATTATTTTTAAAAAGTAAAAAAAAAATATGACCAATCAAATTCCCGAAGGATGCGTACCCTTGCAAAATAAGGTTGATATACTAACCTTTCAATATCATCAATTAGAAGAAGAACTTGCCGGAGCTGATCCCTCAGACAGGAAACGCATCAGTAATCTTTTAGGAAAAAAGGAAAGAGAACTGTCTAATGCCAAATTTAGTTTGCAAACTTGCATTGACAATCCGCCTCCACCTCCACCACCACCGCCACCACCGCCACCACCAGATACTATACCTGGCGTGCCGGATGCATGCGTTCCGGTGTATAGAAAAGTTGAAAAACTGACTTTTCAATTTCACCAATTGCAGGAAGAACTTGCCGGTGCTGATCCTTCAGACAGAACCCGTATCAGCAATCTTTTAGGGGCTAAAGAGAGAGAGCTTTTTAATGCTAAGTTCAGCTTACAAACTTGTTTAGAGCTAAATACCTTCCCGGTTTTTAATCCTGCACCAGTAACTGTTATTCCAAATATTAATGACGACAGAACGCCTGTACAGGTAAAAAAAGTGATCTCATGGGGCGTGTTGAAGAAAAAGTTAGACGAATTTATTAATCTGCGTACGGAGGCACCATTGTTTAAAATCCGGTTACATAATATTGGCACACTGCCTGGTATTCAGCCAGAAAGTGATGTTACGATTTCCCTGATAAAACCTAATGTGGTTGATGGGGTATTTGTTGCAGACTATGGTAAGTTAGGATATGCAAATTTGACTCAACTTTCTTCTGGTTTTTATTTTAACGATGTAAACAGTAGTAAACTTCATGTTGATATAAACCCCAGTTTACCTGAGCCTGCTACCTTTAAAATTGAGTTTGAAACCGGCGGCGGTGCAGACATAAGAAATGACGGTATTCTCTCTGAGCTCAACCTGATTGATATTTTTAGCGTGAGCATCAAACTTTCATTTGATAAAAAAACCACCACGTCGAACAATAATCAAATAACCCGCCTGGAATTTTTTTCATGGTTAGATAAATTAAAAGGATTGGACGACGGTGATTTAATAGATGAGGCAGGAAAATATATCCTAATTCATTTGGTTACCTCACAAGCAATAGATGCAGGTGGCGCTTTCCGCCGGGGTGCCTTAAAAAAGATGTATGAAAAATTGGCTGAACCTGCAGTAAGGGAAGAATTGAATAGAACTTTAAGCAGATGGATATTAGGTGGAGATGGTTTGTACAATGTAACATCACTGGTTAAAGATGAACAGAACATAACCATCACTTATGATGTACCCAAAAACATATTGGATCCTTTTCCCGAGGCAAATCATAGAGGTGCCGGATGGCCTTACAAGGGTAATCCTAACCCAGATCCTGCTATTGATTTTTCGTTGCCTTTCAGTATGAGGAATATCAAAAACGTGGTGGTTTTGATGATGGAAAACCGCTCTTTTGACCACATGTTAGGTTACTTAAGTTTGCCTGTAAGTGCCGGCGGCGGCGGACGTACGGATGTTAATGGCTTAAAAGGTGGAGAATTTAATCTGGATAATGGTATAAATCATCCTTCCTTTCCTTTGGCACCAGGTGATACCGTTTTTTTTCCTGACCCACCACATGGCTTTGCCCCGGTATACCATCAAATAAATGAGAATGTTAATGCAAACAACAATCCTGTTACTGGTAGTGGAAAGATGAGTGGCTTTGTTAAAAGTTATAGACTTGATAGTCTTGCCGGCGATAAAGCGCCCAGGATTATGGGTTACCATACTGCTGAAAATGTACCCGTATATGATGCGCTGGTTCGTGATTTTGGAATAGGCGACTATTACTTCGCCTCACATCCCGGATCTACTTTTTGCAACAGGTTTTATGAACTTACAGGCCGGTTAAACTTAGCAAGTGGTTTAAATTTAGGAATAAAAAAAGGGGCGTGGGAGCTGAATAACAGTAGTCCGATTACACCGGTTTTTACTAAAAATATATTTGATTATTTATCAGATTACCGCAATAAAATTGATAAAAATGTAACATGGAAATATTATGAGCATGGTTATAGTTTTATGCGCTTTTTCTCCAACTATACATTTGATGAAACCAATGTTGTAAGTGTTGATGATCTCAATACAGGATTTTTTGCTGATGCAAAACGGGGTACACTGCCATCCGTTTCTTATATTGATCCGCACTATGTTGAGTTGCCGCCAAACTCCAATTGCGACGGTCCGCCGGCCGATATAAAAACAGGTCAGGACTTTGTGAGGAAAGTTGTAGAGGCTGTAATTACCAGTCCGCAATATGCCAATACATTACTG
Organism: Chitinophagaceae bacterium; assembly: GCA_043772635.1. Taxonomy (GTDB): domain Bacteria; phylum Bacteroidota; class Bacteroidia; order Chitinophagales; family Chitinophagaceae; genus Ferruginibacter. The sequence continues at coordinate 8,696 of JAYVGA010000617.1, read as the reverse complement.
GTAATTACCTATGATGAACATGGAGGTTTTCATGATCATGTTGCACCACCAGCTGCACTCCCTTATTTAGATGAAACATCTGGCCCGAATGCTACTCCTAAATTCCCGGTTAAAAATTATGGTGTAAGGGTTCCCACTTTCTTCATCTCTCCATATGTAAAAGCAGGTTCTGTATTCGGGCACAGGGAAGATGCGAAAGGCGAAACACTTTATTTTGATCATACTTCTATTTTAAAAACAATTGCACGCAGTTTCATGAGCAAGAACCCGCCTTATATGGGCAAGCGTTATGCTGCTGCCAAAGACTTTTCAGTAGTAATGAATTCAACACTAAGGAGACCACTGTTTTCACCATTTGTTGGACATAATATAATATACAATTCCAGGGCAATGAGATTGAGTGTAGAAGGAAGAACAGCTACTAGTCAACTCTCGGCAACGATTAATGCCAGCCAATCTGATACACAAAAATTTTCTTTTGAACAGGCTGGCGACTTTATGTACATCCGCACTTTTTTTGGCAACAGGTATTTAACGGTTGATGTGCCCAAAGGAAATACTACATTACCTGCACTGGGTTTTAGTATAAAGCAGGATATAAAATATGAGGGTGCGCAAGCCCTTACTGACCCGGTTAAATTTAATGTGAAATATCAGTTATGGAAATTTACAGCATTGGATGCAACCGATGGAGGTAAGAATTTATTCACCATTACCAATGCGTTTTTTCCAAAACTTGTTTTGCGGCCAATGGATCTTTTGCATAATGCTACGGCTGTAGTGCTTGGCAATACATCAACCGCTTCGCCTAATGTATGGAGTGTAAGCAGGGCAGGCATTTCATAATTTTATTAAGTGCAGATTAAAAAAAGTTAATGGCAGATTGGCTGCCATTAACTTTTAAAGCCATTGCTTATAAATACTTAAAAAATAACTCAACATGAAAACAAGTATCCAAAGACCCGGTAAAATTTCCGGAGGGCCAAAAAGTACCGTACTGATATTTTCATTTTTATTATTGCTGTGCTCTTTTAAACCAGCAGAAAATAACCAGCCGCAAGAGTCACCCATTGTAAAAAAAGAATTAAAAATTAGCGAAAGGTTTAAAAGAATACGATTTGAAGGAAACGTTTCGGTGCTGTTAACCAATGATCCGGCAGGTACAATTATTATTGAAGGAAAAGAAAACCTGGTGAAAAGGATAAGTGGCGTTTTTGAAAATAATACGCTTATCGTTAATGTTAATCACCATCGTTGGTTTGCAAAACTTACCATTTATTTATCAGCTAAAACGCTACAGAGTTTGCAAATAAACGGTGATGGAAATATTTCTTCCATAGAGTTTATACAATCGGATCACCTGCACATATCGCTGAACGGATATATAAAAGTAAAAATAAAAACGATTGGGCAGATTAGTTTTGATGCGCCTGATGATATTGAATTGCTGGCCAATCCCCGGTAGTAAGAACTGTAAAATAAAGTAAACCTGCCAGGTTCATTTCGGGCAATCAATATTGTAAAAACAAATGTCCAACTGGTAGAAGAAAATTTTTACTTATCAAATCCCTGTAACTATAAAATTATTACAAAAACTATCACAGAAAACTTATCTCAGGTATGACAGCATTAACCCTTCCCAAATTTACAATTATTGATACTGCAGCCAAAGTATTAAAACGGCAACGCATTGAATCTATTGATGTGTTAAGAGGCATTGTAATGATTATTATGGCACTTGACCATGTTCGTGACTATTTTCACTACGATGCTTTTTTGTACAGTCCAACAGACCTTACCAAAACAGATAGCTTTTTATTTTTTACAAGATTTATTACACATTACTGTGCGCCGGTTTTTGTTTTTCTCGCCGGAATTTCCGCCTCTATATATGGTGGTAAAAGGAGCAGGCGTGAATTATCTTTTTATCTTTTAACAAGAGGCCTCTGGCTGGTTTTTGCAGAACTTTTTATTATCACACTGGGGTGGACGTTTAATCCCACCTATCCCCTGTTTAATTTACAGGTGATCTGGGCCATCGGTATAAGTATGATTATTTTATCTGCAATTATTTATATGAATAGATTGTACATTATTATAACGGCTGTTTTATTAATTGCTGCACATAATTTGTTGGATAATGTTCATGTACCGGGTAATGGTATAGCAAAATTTATCTGGTCTTTTTTGCATGAGCCTGCAGATTTTGCTATTGGCCGCTTTGCTATTTTTGTTCGGTACCCGGTATTGCCATGGATAGGTATAATGGCGCTGGGATATTATTTTGGAAAATTATATAACCCTGAATATGATGTGGTAAAAAGAAAGAAAATTCTGCTGTACACAGGATTGGGTGCTATTGCTCTTTTTATTATGCTGCGGTCTTTAAATTTTTATGGGGATGCCGCTCAATGGTCTGTACAAAAAAATATCCTGTTTAATATTTTATCATTTTTAAATGTTACCAAATATCCACCATCTTTTCTTTATACTCTTGTAACGCTGGGGCCAGCAATGGTTTTTTTGAGTTTGGCAGAGAAACCTCTTAATTGGGTTACAGAAAAAGTTGCTGTTTTCGGCAGAGTTCCATTTTTCTATTATGTCATTCATCTTTACCTTATTCATTTGTTTGCAATTATTGGGGCTGGCATTTCAGGCTACCATTGGTCAGATATGATATTATCAAACAGGGTAAATCGTGTAGCAGAATTAAAAGGATACGGTTTTAATTTGTTAGTAGTTTATGTGGTATGGCTGGCTTTGATATTATTACTTTACCCATGCTGTAAATGGTTCGATCGGTATAAGAGAAAAAATCAATCCACTAAAAGTTGGTTAACATACTTATAAAATGACTAACGCTTTTTTCAAACTAATTTGTAAACTGGCAACTTCAAAGCAATATGCATTTTAATTGTATAATGCACACCCTATTTAACCCAAAGGAGTTTTGTGTTCATCCAACCTGTTCTGGGGGTGGGCCACTCATAGGTAATTATTTTTCTATTATTTCAAAAGCACGGCTAATACTGTTCCCTTTATCATCCGTTAAAGTAAGGATATGCCTGCCGGCAGCGGGGCTTAATGCCAGTTGGTGATAGTGCTCTGTTGTTCCCACAAATGCATCATCAATACTCCAGAAAATTTTTGCATTACTGTTTTTATGTGTGGCACTAAAAATTGTTTTGCCTTTTTGGCCATCTATTTCTACCGGCACATAAATTTTTGTTAGGGGCTGCGGATAAATAATTTCTATCATTTTTGTAATGGCAGCATCAGTGCAGCCGGGTTTCATGGGCGGCAGTATTTTATAATCGTGGTTGCGTTGTTTGTAATAAAACTCCATAGTGGGTGGCAGAATAAACCATGCCTGCTGCTGCATGTTTGCCGGTAATTCGCAGCCATCGTTTACCCGGTACTGCCCGCCGGCATCCAGGTTAATGATGGTATGATAAGGACAAAGCGGGCTGCGGCCCGCCAGCGGCGGCATTCTCAGCGTGTCTGTAACCGGGCAATCAATATTAGCCCTGAAACCACTTTGCCTGCACACCGCTACAGTGGTGTAATTATAAATTGGTTTTTTAAACCAGCTAACGGCTGGGAGTAGCCGAAAAATATCAAAGAGTATGGGCGCTGCAGTTTCTATTCCAATAAGCCCGGCCCTGCCTTCTCCATCGGTATTACCCACCCACACTGCCACTACATTTTGCTGAGTAATGCCTATAGCCCATCCATCTCTAAAACCAAAACTGGTACCTGTTTTCCAGGCTATTTTTTTGGAAGAAGAAAATTGTTGCCACAAGCCTTCTTCGCCGGGGCGCATTACTTCCTGCATGGCCTCAAATGTGTGGTAAATAGATGTGGCATCTAAAGGGAAATTATTATTGCTGTTTGTTTTTTTAAATTTTTTTGTTGTTGAATAAGAGGCAGGATGAATATCTTCTGCATGAACAATACCTTTATTTCTTTGCTGGTGATTTAATATCCTGGCCAGGGATGCATACAAACCTGCAAGGTCCCACATGGTTACTTCGCAGCCACCGAGTATTAAACTAAGGCCATAAAAATCTGCCGGGTTTTTTAATGTGCTGATGCCGTACTGCTGCAGCAGTTCGTAAAAACGTGGATACCTGTATTGTTGCAAAAGCCTCACTGCCGGCACGTTAAGGCTGCGTGCCAATGCCCGGTGTGCAGGTATGGCGCCATCATAACCCAGGTCGAAATTTTGTGGTGCATAGCCGCTTATCTGTGTGGGAATATCGGGCACCAGGCTATTGGGCAATAACATTCCATCGCTCAGCATAGCGGCATATAAAATAGGTTTTAATGCACTGCCCGGGCTGCGGGGCGCCTGTATCACATCTACATCAGTTTCCATTTCTTTATTTTGCGATGGATAAATATTGCCGGCATAAGCCAAAGCATTTCCTGTTTCTACATCAAGCACCAGGGCACAAATATTATTTATGCCATTGCTTTTTAAAATGGCATGATGCTGCTGAATGATGGCCGCCACATTTTTTTGTAAGCCGCCATTAATGGTGCTGGTAATTTTTGTGGATGATTGCAAATTGTTGTTTTCTTTTTTAAAAAACTGTAAAAGATGTGGGGCCAGTTGTGGTAATGGCAATGGATTGATAGGAAGGTTTTCCATTTTTGCCAAAGTACAATCCTGCAGGCTTATTTTTCCTGCAGCAGATAATTTATCTAAGAGCCGGTTTCTTTTTGCCAGCAGCAGTTGCCTGTTTTTGCCGGGGTGTACCAGCGAAGGTGCATTAGGCAGCACGGCCAGTGTGGCCATTTCTGCCCAGCTTAGTTGCTGAGGGCTGCGGCCAAAGTAGCGCCAGGCAGCTGCATCCAGCCCCACCACATTGCTGCCAAAAGGTGCATTGGCGGTATACAAGGCCAGTATTTCTTTTTTAGAAAAAGAAAACTCAAGTCTTAGTGCCAGGGCTGTTTCTTTTATTTTAGTAAAAATATTTCTGTTGTTATTTTTTTGCGATAGCCTGATGACCTGCATGCTGATGGTACTGCCACCCTGTGTGTGATTGCCTTTTGCATTAGACCAGGCGGCTCTTATTATAGCAAGCACATCAACCCCTGGATGCGTAAAAAAACGTTTGTCTTCAAACGCCGTAATACAATCTATAAAGTGCGCCGGAATATTTTTGTTGTAGGGAAAGCGCCATTGCCCATCGGCTGCAATAGAGGCATTGAGTAAATTACCTCCGGCATCTTCAATTACATAGCTGGTGGGGGAAAAGAAAAGTTTTTTGGGAAGAGAAAAATAAAATAAGATCAGGGATAATAGAATGACTGCAAAAAAAAATAATTTTTTTTTGCCGGGGTGGGAGAGTTGTGGGACGATATTTGCAAAAAAATGTTTCAAAAGATCAGGAAGAAGTTGTCTTTTATTTTATTAGTTTATGATGTAAGCTTTATGTTTTTGTAAATCTTTAATTTGAATGAAGAAAGAAAAGGTATTGTTTCTTCAGCTTATGCTAAAGCAATTTAAAACTTCAATCGTTAACTGATACTGGACTTTAACCACATCGGTTTTGTCTTCAATACCTTTCCGTATATTTTGCAATTGCCATCATGAGCACCCTGAAGGTATCCTGCACTTAATAAAAATTCGTTTACAATTTCTCCACCTGTAAATTTAAAAGTCTGTTTAAATAGTTTTACCCATTCTTCTTTTGGTTTGGGATGATGATGCGCCAGCCATTTTTCAAACGAATGATGTTCCTGTTGAATTTGTACAATTGTTTTGGCATTTTCTATGGCCGCATTTATTTTAAGCCTGTTGCGGATAATACCGGCATCTGCCATAAGCCTTTCCCTGTCTGCTTTTGTGTAAGCGGCTACTTTATTAATATTAAAATTATGGTAAGCTTTCCTGAAGCTGATTTCTTTTTTCAATATGGTTTCCCAGCTCAAACCTGCCTGGTTAATTTCTAAAACAAGGCGGCAAAACAATTCGTTATCATTATGTATCGGGAAACCATACAGTTTATCATGATAGGCTTTATGCAAAATTTTTTTATCACCCGTCATATTTTCTATAGCACTGCAATAAGACATTGTATGTTAGATTTAATAAAGATGGTTCATTAATTTTTTATGGTATTAAATAATTGCTTCCTCCCAAAAAATTGCGGCAACAACTTAACAGGACAAAAGTATGAATTTAGATGTTTGATTATTTAATTGGAATACCAGCAGGGACAGCGGACAAATAGTTTTATAATTTAAAATAATCTGTTACCTAAATAAAAATAGTTGTGCGTTTTGCACAACCATTTTTTATTTAGGCCGGGTCTGACCTTTGGTACCGACCCTTATTTATTCTTCTCTGCAAATTCTCTTCTAATAATATTTAATGCACCACCTGCTTTAAACCATTCTATCTGCTGTTCATTGTAAGTATGGTTTACAGAAATAATATCTGCAGTACCATCTTTATGATGCAGCACAAGTGCCAATGGTTTGCCCGGAGAAAATTGGGTAAGGCCAATGATATCAATGCTGTCGTCTTCCTGGAACTTTTCATAATCGGCCTTATCATTAAAGGTAAGTGCCAGCATGCCCTGTTTTTTAAGATTGGTTTCGTGTATGCGGGCAAAGGATTTAACCAGTACTGCTCTAACACCCAGGTGGCGGGGCTCCATAGCGGCATGTTCTCTTGATGAGCCTTCGCCATAATTTTCATCGCCTACAACAATAGATCCCAGCCCTGCAGCCTTATAGGCTCTTTGGGTGTTGGGCACTGTGCCATACTCACCTGTTAACTGGTTTTTTACAGCATCTGTTTTTTCATTAAAATAATTTAATGCACCTATGAGCATATTGTTGCTGATATTATCCAGGTGGCCTCTGAATTTTAGCCAGGGGCCTGCCATGCTGATATGATCTGTAGTACATTTTCCCTTCGCTTTTATCAGCAGTTTTAAATCCATAATATCGGTGCCTTCCCAGGCAGCAAAGGGATCCAGCAACTGCAAACGTTTACTATCCGGCGAAACAATTACCTGCACATGGCTTCCGTCTTCTGCGGGTTGCTGGTAACCGGCATCTTCTACTGCAAAACCTTTTATGGGTAATTCATCGCCATAAGGCGGTTCTAACTTTACCTGCTCACCTTTATCATTGGTTAAAGTATCCGTAAGCGGATTAAAATTCAGTGTGCCCGCAATAGCCATGGCAGTAACAATTTCCGGAGAACCTACAAAGGCAAAAGTGTTGGGGTTACCATCTGCACGCTTGGCAAAGTTCCTGTTAAAGCTGTGCACAATGGTATTCTTCTCTGCTTTTTCTGCACCTACACGTGCCCACATACCTATGCATGGGCCGCAGGCATTGGCAAAAACGGTAGCCCCAATTTTATTAAATGTTTCTAAAAAACCATCCCGTTCAATGGTGTAACGTACCAGTTCGCTGCCGGGGGTAATGGTAAATTCTGATTGCAGTTTTAATCCTTTATCTGATACCTGTTTGGCCAGGCTTACGGCACGGCTTATGTCTTCGTAAGAAGAGTTGGTACAACTGCCAATTAAACCTACTTCAATTTTTGTGGGCCATCCGTTTGCAGCTGCAGCCTCTTTCATTTTAGAAATGGGCGTGGCCAAATCGGGAGTAAAGGGCCCGTTTAAATGGGGTTCCAGTTCGTTAAGATTAATTTCTATTACCTGGTCAAAATATAATTCCGGGTTGGCATATACTTCGGTATCGCCGGTTAAATGTTCCTGAATGCCATCTGCCATTGCGGCTATCTCTTCTCTGCCGGTGGCTTTCAGGTAGCGGCTCATGCTATCATCATATCCAAAGGTAGAAGTGGTAGCCCCAATTTCGGCACCCATATTACAGATGGTGCCTTTGCCCGTGCAACTCATGCTGGTAGCGCCTTCGCCAAAATATTCCACCACGGCACCGGTACCACCTTTTACGGTAAGTATGCCCGCTACTTTTAAAATCACATCTTTGGGAGCCGTCCAGCCGCTAAGCTTACCCGTTAGTTTTACGCCAATTAGTTTGGGCATTTTTAATTCCCATGGCAGGCCGGCCATTACATCGCAGGCATCTGCACCACCTACACCAATGGCAATCATACCCAGCCCACCCGCATTTACAGTGTGGCTATCGGTACCAATCATTAAGCCACCCGGAAATGCATAATTTTCCAGCACTACCTGGTGAATAATTCCTGCACCGGGTTTCCAGAAACCAATACCATATTTATCAGAAACGGATGCCAGGAAATCATATACCTCGCTGCTTTCATTCACAGCACGGTCAAGGTCGGTTTTGCTGTTTACTTTAGCTTCAATGAGGTGATCGCAGTGCACCGTACTGGGTACGGCTACTTTGGTACGGCCACTTTGCATAAACTGCAGCAGTGCCATTTGTGCCGTGGCATCCTGCATGGCTACACGGTCTGGCGCAAAATCTACATAACTTTTTCCTCTTTCAAATGCCTCGCCTGCATTGCCCTGCCAAAGGTGAGCGTATAAAATTTTTTCTGTAAGCGTTAGCGGTTTGGCTACTGCTTGGCGGGCTGCTGCTATACGCAAGGGAAAGTTTGCGTAAACTTTTTTAATCATTTCAATGTCGAAAGCCATGGGGAAAAATTTGATAATGTGATAATATTGTAAATGAGCTAATGAGCTAATGCGCTAATGTGCTAATGAGGCGTAGGA
>JAYVGA010000616.1:0-12454 GCA_043772635.1 Chitinophagaceae bacterium | reverse complement strand
CTAAAGAGATACTGGAAAAATGTACCAATACGCTTTCGCACCGGGGCCCGGATGGCGCAGGGTATGAGTTTTTAGAAAATGATTTTTGCCAGGTAGGATTAGGACATCGCCGTTTATCTATTATTGATTTGAGTACAGCAGCAAGCCAGCCTATGTGGTATAAAAACTATTGTATCATCTTTAATGGAGAAATATACAACTACGTTGAAATAAAAGATGAGCTGAAAAAAAACGGCCACTCATTTTCTACGCATTCCGATACAGAAATGATATTGCATGCATACGAACAGTGGGGAGCAAAAATGCTGGAAAAATTTATTGGGATGTTTGCTTTTGTTATTTATGATAATGCAGCAAATAAACTGTTTGCGTGCAGGGACAGGGCTGGCGTAAAACCATTTATTTATTATTGGAAAGATGGTTTATTTTTATTTGGCTCGGAGCTTAAGGCATTGGTAAAGCACCCGGAGTTTAAAAAAGAAATAAACCTGGATGCTGCTGCCGCATTTATGCAGTTAGGATATGTGCCCACACCTAACTGCATTTTTAATGATACTTATAAATTAAAGCCAGGTTATTTTCTGCAGATAGATATGGTAACCGGCGCCCTGAGTACACAACAATACTGGAACGTGTATGATGCCTATAATAAACCTCCGCTTGATATAGGTTTGCCCGAAGCAATAGAAGAAACAGAAAAAATATTAACCAGTGCTTTTCAATACAGAATGGTAAGCGATGTACCGGTGGGGGTTTTTTTAAGTGGAGGATATGATAGTACCTGTGTTACTGCATTATTGCAAAAAAATAACACAGAAAAAATTAAAACTTTTACTATCGGCGTACCTGATGCAGGATTAAACGAAGCACCTTTTGCAAAAATTATTGCCAATCACCTGGGTACGGATCATACAGAATATTACTGCACACAAAAAGAAGCTTTGGAAATTGTACCCCAATTATCTTTTTATTATGACGAGCCTTTTGCAGACAGTAGCGCTATACCCACATCGCTTGTAAGTAAAATTGCAAGAGAAAAAGTAACCGTGGCTTTATCGGCAGATGCAGGCGATGAAATATTTGCCGGTTATAACCGATACGATTACGTAGTTAAATACGGCAAAAAATTTCAGGCTGTACCAGGCTTTATCAGAAACGGAATGGCAGCAGTAATGAATAATGTTCCTGCAAATTCAATACCTGTTCTTAATAAAAAGTATTTATTTCACAGCAGGTATGAAAAAGTAAAATCTTTTTTAAAAAACCCTTCAGACGAGAATATACTTTTGGCGCTTACAATGCAAATGAATGAAGATGATGTATCCAGACTTTTTAAAACAGGAATAAGTAAATTATCCACAGCTTTTGACAGCAAAGAATTAAAAAAAGAATATTTTTCTACCCTGCCATATATGATGGCTATAGATTATCAAACCTATCTTTTAGATGATATACTTCAAAAAGTAGACAGGGCAACCATGAGTGTAAGCCTTGAAGGCAGAGAGCCGTTTTTAGACCAGCGCATAATAGAATGGGCAGCACAGTTGCCCATGCAATACAAATATAATAATGGAGAAAAGAAGTTTATTCTAAAACAAATAGTGCACAAATACATTCCCAAAGAAATAATGGACCGGCCTAAAATGGGTTTTGGCATTCCTATTATAGATTGGCTGCAGCAGGATATTAAACATTATGTAGATGAGTATTTTGATGAAGCATTCATACAAAAACAAAATATTTTTAATAATACAGAAGTGCAGCGCCTAAGAAAATCTTTTTACCAGGGAAAGGTAGAAAGAGCTGAAAAAATCTGGTTTCTTTTAATGTTTCAGATGTGGTACGACAGGTGGATGAATAACAGCTAATCTTCTAAAGGGTATAAATTATTTACATTGAGTTCAGCAAAAAGAGTATTATTTATTTCTTATGATGGAATGACTGACCCACTGGGCCAAAGCCAGGTAATTCCTTATTTATCCGGGCTCACAAAGTTTGGCTATACATTTACCATTATAAGCTGCGATAAACCTGGTAAATATGCGGCTAATAAAGAGTATGTGCAAAAATTACTGCAGCCATTTCCTATTCAATGGATAAGTTTACCCTATCATAAAAGCCCACCGGTTTTATCTGCTATGTATGATCTGTACAAAATAAAACAGGCTGTAAAAAAATTACAGAACAAGCAGCCTTTTGATATGGTTCACACAAGGCCAGGTGTGCCTACGCTGGTGGCTTTGTGGATGAAAAAAGAATACGGAACAAAATTCTTAAACGATATAAGAGGATTTTGGGCAGATGAAAGAGTAGATGGAGGTATGTGGAATTTAAAAAATCCATTATTTAAAAAAGTATTCCGGTTTTTTAAACATCATGAATATGAGTGTATAAAAAAAGCTGATTATAATACCTGTCTTACTACAGCGGCAAAAAACGAAATTCATAGCTGGAATAATATACCAGGCCAGCCTATACCCATAGAAGTAATTCCATGCAGTGCCGATCTTGAGTTATTTAATCCTGATAAAATTGATTCTTTAGCAAAACAGCACTTTGCAGATATTTTAAGAATAAATAAAGATGATATTATCATTAGCTACCTGGGGTCTATTGGCGGTTGGTATCTTACCAGGGAGATGATGCGTTTTTGCAAAATGCTTTCTGATAATATACCCGAAGCCAAATTCTTATTTATATCTCCCCACAGGCATGAGCAGATTATTGAGGCCGCAACAGCATATGGTTTATCTGCAGATAAGATTATTACTACCCATGCCAGGCGCCACGAAGTACCTGTATTGTTATCGTTCAGCCATTTCTCTTTGTTTTTTATAAAACCCTGTTATTCTAAAATATCATCTTCGCCCACAAAACATGGTGAGATTATGGCCATGGGTATTCCTGTAATTACCAATAGTGGCGTAGGAGATGTAAAGCAAATAGTAGAAAAGTATAACGCAGGATATGTGATAGATAGTTTTTCTGATGAATCTTTTAGCACTGTAATAAATAAATTAAAACATGCCCGGTTTAATAACAAACAGATAAGACATGGAGCCATTGAAATTTATGCTCTGGAAAACGCTTTAAATACTTATAAAAAAGTTTACGGGTCTATTCTTTTTTAAACAGTACTAAAGATTATCATTCTTTAAAGTTGCAACCGTTTCTGGTTTTGCACTAAATTTTATTTTACCATTATAAAAAAGAATAAGAAAAAGAGATACCACATAAAAGGGCATACAGGGAATTTTATACCTTACCAGGGTGCCAAAATTAAGGGTTGTAGCTCCCACAAAAAGTGCAAAAACCATAGAAAAAAAGAAGCAGTATAGCACAATAGGCCTTTTAAGTATGGTGAGAAAAAACTTTTTTATACCCACTTTTCTAAGTACAAAAAGGGTAAATAACATTAATGTAAGACTTTCAAAAGACGACATGAGTGTAGATATGTTTTTTGATTCCCACAAAAATGGTCTGTATAAAGTAGCTATAATTGCAGCGGGTGCCATCTTAACAAGGCTGCCTATAGAACCATCAAACTCTACACCCAGCGAAAAATATGCACCTTCTCTTTTTTCGCTTTGTTTGGTATAATTTTTCTGATAAGTAACAATACCTTCAGTAATATCTTCTCCTGCATATTCTACTACTGCACCTTTCATAGAGTTAGTAAGACCCACAAAACCAAAAATACTGGCGGTAATAAATAAGCTCACAAGTATTACCTTACCCAGCTTGTTTTTTACAAGCATCGCATTTTTAAGTAGCAGGAATACAATAAATGCAGGGAGGTACGCAACCAGGATGTATATTTTTATTACAGAAAAAACATAAACAGCTAAAATAATTATCAAGGCATTTTTAATTAAATCTCTTTTATAATACACTACTTCAAAAAGAGAATAAGTAAACCAGCCCAATGCACAAATAGATAAAGGGTCTTTTAAAATGCCCGAACTCCAAAAAATAAAAGTGGGCAGATATAAAATGCCAATGGCAAACTGCCTGTGAAGCTGCGGGTATTGATTGTAAAAGAAAAGATATAACTTCCATACACCTGTAAAAGCAATCAAAGAAAAAATAAGGTTAATTACCATATATTTTCCGAAAGTAAAAAAACATAAAATAGCAGTAATTCTAATTACCATAAAGTTACTGGGGTCTCTAAAATATCCTATCTGGTTTGGGTTTGCAAGCATAGTTGCATCTATATCCAATCCAGATCCAAAGAGTAACTCCAGCCTGGATGGATCTTTCAGAATCTGTTTATAAAGGTTGTATCCCTCCGGAAAATAAAGGGTGGTACTATCGCCTTTTGAAATGTATTGTACAAAAATGGCGTAACAAAATGCAGCAAATACTTTTATAATAAAACCATTCCTGTGATATTTACGCAAATTTTTGTCTTTTAAATTTTTTCTGATTATTGAAAAAAAGAAAGAGAATACAATGGCGTAAATAAAAAATGCTATAAAATCTAATATACTCATCTACTGTAAAATGATAAAAGTTTTATATGCTCCTGTCATTAAAAGGCAAAGTATAATATAAATTTCATTTCAAATTCAATAATACTAATTATTTTACACGTTAAATATTAATAAGTGGCATATAAATTTCTTATTGTAGGGGCAGGTTTGTCTGGCACAGTACTGGCTAACAGGCTGGCACAAAATTTAAACTGTACTATTGAAATATGGGATGAGAGAAGCCATATCGGAGGAAATTGTTTCACACAGCGGGACGAAAAAACCGGTATAATGGTGCACGAATACGGCCCTCATATTTTTAATACCGACAATAAAGAAATATGGGACTTTGTAAATAGTTTTATGGAGTTCAAACCTTATGTGCATAGAGTAAAAGCCATGAGCAGGGGCAAAGTATATTCACTGCCGGTAAATCTTCATACCATTAACCAGTTGTTTCAAAAATCCTTTACCCCCATTGAGGCAAAGGAATTTTTGCAAACCCTGGCCGATAAGAGTATCAGCGATCCGCAAAATTTTGAAGAACAGGCTTTGAGTTTTATTGGCAAAGAATTATACGAAGCCTTCTTTTACGGATATACTAAAAAACAATGGGGCTGTGAACCCACAGAGCTGCCCGCTTCTATCTTAAAAAGAATTCCGGTAAGATTTAATTACGATGATAACTATCATAATAATATATATACCGGCATACCAATAGAAGGTTATACAGCACTTATAAAAAAATTTGTACAAAACGATAAGATACAAATAATACTTAACAGGAAATTTGATAACGCAATAGACTTATCTAACTATGATCATGTATTTTATACCGGCCCCATTGATGCCTGGTTTGATTATAAGCACGGTCGCCTCGGATACCGTACGGTAACTTTTGAAAAAATATATGCAGAAGGCGATATGCAGGGAGTTACACAAATGAATTACTGCGATGCAGAAGTGCCACACACCCGTATTACAGAGCATAAACATTTTACTTACTGGGAACAGTTTGATAAAACAATTTGTTTCAAAGAATTTAGTAAAGAAACCACCAGGGATGATATTCCTTATTATCCCAAACGTTTGCAGCCCGATAAAACCTTACTGTTAAAATACAGGGAGGAAGCAGAAAAACTTGAAAAAGTTTCTTTTCTGGGCCGCCTGGCCACTTACCGTTATATGGATATGCACCATGTAATTGGCGAGGCATTAGATTATGCATCCCATTTTATCACTGCCATTGAGTCTGAACACAAACCCTCTGTATTTCCTAATCTGGAAGTAGCTTTTTAGCAATACAATAAATATTTTTTACTTCATATCTAATTGTAATACACTCTTTTTTTTATAACAATAATGAGTATTATTACGCATCATTATCATATTCTTTAATTATTGCATGCTAAAAAGCAATAATTGATCCTTCATTTCGTTATTAAATTGTCCAATAATTTCCTGACAAACCAAACTCCATAAAAATGGATAACACTGCTTTATTGGCTGCAAACAGCCTTCATCATTCTTGCATCTTAGATGTTCAGGATTTTAAAAAACTTCCTGATTTTTCTCTTTTATTTTTTTATAGAGTATAAAATATTACTGGCAGTATCTAAAAGATTTGCCCAAATTTTTATGCTTGCTTATTAAATAATTGATTCATTATCCCGATAAAAACAAATCCATGGAAAAAACCATCGCAATTATCGTTACCTATAACCGGCAAAAACTTTTAGCCGAATGTATACAGGCACTTCGCAGTCAATCCCATTCTTTAAGTGCTATCCTTGTTGTAAATAATGGCAGTACAGATAATACAGAAAAATGGCTGAGCGAACAGAAAGACATAATGGTTGTTTCGCAAAACAATTGCGGCTCTGCAGGAGGATTTAGTAAAGGTATTCAATGGGGTTATGAAAATGGATATTCCTGGATGTGGTGTATGGATGATGATGGTTACCCCAGGCAGGATGCTTTAGAAAACCTGCTTAAAGCAGATAATGGGAAAGATTTAAAATTAATTAACTGTGCTGTTCTTGATAAAGAAGATCAGAAATCATTTGTGTGGAAGACGGGGGAATTTAAAACAATAGATGAAGTTGATACTGATATTATAGAAGGTATTGGTCATCCTTTTAATGGAACACTCATTCACCGTAAAATTGTTGAAAGAGTTGGGGTACCGCAATCAAAGTTTTTTTTGTGGGGCGACGAAACAGAATACTACTACCGCATTACCCGAAAAAATAATATACCGGTTTGTACGGTAGCCAACAGCATACATTATCATCCTGCCACAGCATTTTCTATAAAAAAAGATTGGGATTTTACATCGGGTTGGAAAATGTATTATTATGTAAGAAACAGGTTTCATATACATAAAATAAAATTCGGCAGTAAAGCAATGGCAATATTTAATTACCTGTGTTTTGTAGCAGCATTTGCCGGGGTAATACTGGTGTTTCAAAAAACAGATAAGTTTAAGAAACTTGGATTTCTTTTTTGGCCCGTAGCCGATGCATTTACCAACAGATTTGAAGCAACTCCACCGGCAATATTAAGCAGGCTCAATGCGGGTAACAACAATACATGGGTTTTATCTGTAAATACTTTTTTTCAAAGTTTAGCTGTAAAGATATTTACACCCCCTGTTAAAACAAGCAGAGAAGCGGCCAATGCGGTTTAGTTTTTACAACCCTTAATTACTTTTAAAGCAGCAGAATTTTTCCTGCTGCTTTTTTTATAAATATTTTGAGCACCATTTATTTTTAACTGGCTGCATTTTTACATTTTATGCAAGTATTTTTGAAGTATATTTCATTACTATAAATATCACGCTTTCATTTAAATACCTGTGCATAAAAAATTAATAAGAATAACTACTGTTCCCATGGCATTAAAATACCTGCTGCCGGGCCAAATGCATTTTATGCAGCAAAATGGATTTGAGGTAATCATGATTAGTGCCGATGGAAAAGAAAGAGAAGAAGTAATAGAAAATGAAGGTTGCAGGCATGTTATTGTTCCCATGACCAGGCAAATTACTCCTTTGCAGGACCTCAAATGCCTAATGAACCTAATAAGAATATTTAAAAAAGAAAAGCCTGATATTGTACACACTCATACACCCAAAGCAGGATTGCTCGGGATGCTGGCTGCAAAAATTTGTGGTGTAAAAATCAGAATACATACTGTTGCAGGCTTGCCACTAATGGCAGAAAAAGGATTTAAGTACCGGTTACTAAAATACATTGAAAAAATAACCTATGCAGCCGCCAATCATGTGTGGCCCAATAGTTATTCATTAAAAAAATTTATATCTCAACAGCAACTTGCACATGCAGATAAACTTCTTGTAATTGCCCAGGGTTCTACCAACGGTATAAATTTAAACAGGTTTAATAAGCAGGTATTAGTTGATGCTGTTATTATGCAGGTAAAAAGTTCCATCAATTTTTCTGAAAGAAATATTTACCTGTTGTGTATTGGCAGGCTGGTGTATGATAAAGGTATTGTAGAACTGGTTAAGGCATTTATACAGGTACAAAAAAAAAATCCTCACTTAAAATTAGTATTGGTGGGAGATTATGAAGAATTGCTGGACCCATTGCCAGGTGATATTTTAAATGAAATTGAAAACAACAGTGGCATCATTCATATCCGCTGGACAAATTATGTAGAATATTATATGGCACTTGCACAGCTTTTTATTTTTCCGTCTCATCGGGAAGGGTTTCCTAATGTATTGTTGCAGGCAGGTGCAATGGAATTACCCATATTATGCAGTACCATACCGGGTAATATAGATATTGTTATACATAAGCAAACAGGGTTACTATTTGAAAAAGGAAATATTGAGCAAATCATTGAGCATATAGAATACGCAATGGGTAATGCAGATAAAATGAAAAAGATGTCTTACAATTTATATCTTACGGTAAACGAAAAATATCAAAGAGAAAAGATCTGGGAAAATATTCTTGAAAAATACAGGTCATTATTAAACTAAATAATTAATTATATATGATTTTAATAGGCTACTCAGGTCATGCTTTTGTAGTGTGCAGTATTTTAAAAGCTGGGGGTAAATCTGCTATGGGTTATTGTGATACTGAAGAAAAAATAAAAAACCCTTTTGGATTAATTTATTATGGAGCCGAAAATTCCCCAACGGGTATTGCTGTTATTGGTTCAAACCCATTTTTTATTGCCATCGGAAATAATCAAATTCGTAAAAATATTTACGACAGTATATCAATAAAAAATCTTCTCCCGCAAAACGTTATTCATCCATCTTCTGTTATTTGTCCTACTGCATATCTTAATCAAAATGGTATCATGATTTCTGGTGGAGTAGTTATTAATCCACTTGCTGTGATAGGATCAGGATCTATTTGTAATACGGGTTGTATTATAGAGCATGAATGTGTTATTGGCGATTTTGCTCATATAGGCCCCGGAGCAATTCTTTGTGGAAATGTAAAAATAGGCTCACAAACCTTTGTAGGAGCGGGAGCAGTTATTAGGCAGGGAATTTCAATAGGTAAAAATGTAATAATTGGTGCAGGTGCTGTAGTGGTTAAGGATGTACCGGATAATACCACCGTTATTGGTAATCCGGCCAGGTAATACCGCTCCCGATTTTAATTTTTTAAAAAATCATTACCCTTATCTTTGCAACGCAAAAAATAAATATGCTATGAAAGTTTTAGTTACAGGTGGTGCCGGTTATATTGGTTCGGTATTAGTACGCCAGTTATTAGATAAAGGATACCAGGTTCGTGCTTTTGATAATTTAAATTTTGGAGGCGATGCATTGTACGATGTAATGCTTAACCCCAACTTTGAATTTTTAAAAGGAGATGTAAGAAATGCAGCGAATGTAGAAAAAGCTATTGATGGTGTAGATGCGATTGCTCACTTAGCAGCCATTGTAGGCGACCCGGCCTGCAAAAAATTCAGCGACGAAGCAAGGTCTACCAATTGGGATGGCAGTGTAGCATTATTTGAAGCTGCTGAAAAAGCTGGCGTAAAACGTTTTGTATTTGCCAGCACCTGTAGCAATTATGGTAAAATGTCCGATCCGGATTCTTTTGTTACCGAAACCTCAGAACTAAACCCCGTAAGTTTATACGCCGAGTTAAAAGTTAAGTTTGAAAATTATATCATGCACGAAAGAAAGGATACTGAAATGTGCAGTACCGCTTTACGTTTTAGCACCGTGTATGGTTTTTCTCCACGTATACGTTTTGATTTAACCGTAAACGAATTTACCCGTAACGCTGCCGTAAAAGGTGAGCAGGAAATTTGGGGCGCACAATTCTGGAGACCCTACTGCCATGTAGATGATTTGGCAAGAGCAGTAGTACTTGTTATAGAAAGCTCCGAAGAAAAAGTAAAATCAAATGTATTTAATGTGGGTACTACCGAAGAAAATTATAACAAAGGCATGATAATAGAAGAAGTATGCAAAGTGGTGCCAAATGTAAAAGTAAATTATATAGAAATGAACGAAGACCCACGTGATTACAGGGTAAATTTTGATAAAATAAAAAATGAATTAGGTTTTACCATTACTAAAAAAGTACCAGAGGGCATTAAGGAAATTTACACGTTAATGAAAACCGGTATTATTGATGATGCCTATGGCCCTAAATTCCGGAATATATAACTTTAAAAATAACGCTTTCAAATTGCTCCAATCTTAAGGCTGGGGCAATTTTTTTAAAGTAATTTTGCCCATACAATTTTAAAAATAATTTCAATTATGCTTTTACTCAGCGGCCCAAATATGGCAGGCAACGAATTAAAATATGTAACGGAATGCATTACAACAGGCTGGGTGAGCAGTGTGGGTGCTTACGTAGATCAATTTGAAAAAATGAGTGCAGAATTTGCAGGAACAAAATATGCTGTGGCCACCAGCAGCGGCACCACTGCTTTGCATACTTGCCTTGTATTAATGGGCGTAAACAGCGATGATTATGTGATTACTCCAAATATTACTTTTATTGCCACCTGTAATGCTATAAAATATACCGGGGCAAACCCACTGTTTATTGATACAGATGAAAACACCTGGCAAATGAACCTGGATTTGCTGGAAGAATTTCTTAATAATGAAACAGAACAGAAAAAAGGAGTATGCCATTACAAGAAAGATGGCAAGCGCATCCCTGTTATTATGCCGGTTCATGTTTTAGGAAATATAGGCGATATGGACAGGCTGATGGAATTAGCCGGCAAACACCATCTTATAGTAATTGAAGACAGTACGGAAGCATTAGGTTCTTATTACAAAGGCAGGCATGCCGGCAGCTTTGGACTAATGGGTACATTTAGTTACAATGGCAATAAGATAATTACCACTGGTGGTGGCGGAATGATAGTAACCAATGATGAAGAATTGGCAAAAAAAGCGAAACACCTTACCACACAGGCCAAAAGCGATCCATTTGAATATATTCATGATGAGATTGGTTATAATTACCGCCTGGTAAATGTTGCAGCCGCCATGGGTGTTGCACAAATGGAACAACTGCCGGCATTCATCCAGAGAAAAAAAGAAATTATTACATTTTATAAAACGGAGTTGCAGGGCGTTGGAGATATAGAATTTCAGCAAGTGAAAGAAGAAGTAAATTCAAATTGGTGGCTACCCACAATTAAAACTGCAAAACAGCGGGAGGTTTTAAAAGTATTGAATGATAATAAAATGCAAAGCCGCCCTTTCTGGGTTCCTATGAATCAGCTCAGGATGTTTAAGGAAAATATTTATTATAATAAAACAGATCGCTCAGATTTTGTGTATAAGCACTGCTTAAGTATTCCCTGCAGCACTAATATTACTGATGAAGAACTTAAGGCGGTGGCTACAAAAATAAAAGAAGTATTTTAAACAGTGCCAGCGATAAATTTAAATGAGTAAAGAACGATGTACAAGTTTATGAAAAGAATTGTTGATATTCTAATAGCCACAATTGCACTTATTATTTTATCGCCTGTATTAATTCCTGTTATTATAATATTAAAATTTACAGGAGAGCATGATGTGTTATACCTGCAAAAAAGAATTGGGTATAAGAACCATACTTTTAGTATTTATAAGTTTGCTACAATGCTTAAAAACAGCCCAAATATTGGTACAGGTGAAATTACTCTTCGCAACGATCCCCGTGTAACTGCCTTTGGAAAGTTTTTAAGAAGGAGTAAAATAAATGAACTTCCCCAAATTATTAATGTATTAAAAGGCGATATGAGTGTGGTGGGTCCAAGACCTTTAATGAAAGTTAGTTTTGATTTATACAATGAAGAAGTAAAACAGCATATCTATAATTCAAAACCAGGTATTACCGGTATTGGTTCTCTTATTTTTCGTGACGAAGAAAAAATGGTATCAGAGGCCCAGGATCCCCGCTCTATGTATAGTAATGTTATCTACCCTTACAAAGGCCAGTTAGAATTGTGGTATCAAAGAAATGCGTCTCTTTTAACTGATTTTAAAATCATATTTCTTACCGGTTGGTCTATTCTTTTTCCTTCTGATAAATTAGCTAATAGCTTTTTTAAAAATTTACCAGGCAGAGTTTTTTAAATCTTAATCTGTTTTTTACCAGCCAGGTCTAAACTTTATTGTAAATCTTTTGTAATAAGATTAAAGCAATTACGATGAATTCATTTACAATTAAAGACCTCTCTAATCTTTCCGGTATTAAAGCACATACCCTGCGTATATGGGAACAGCGCTATAGTTTTTTAAAACCTAACCGAACCTTTACCAATATCCGTTATTACAGCAACGAAGAACTTAAAACAATTCTTAATATTGCCCTGCTTAATAAATACGGCTTTAAAATTTCTCATATTGATAAAATGACGGAGACGGAAGTGAAGGAAAAAATACTTTCACTAAGCCAGATGCAGGCACAGCAGGAGCGCATTGTAAATGAACTCATACAGGATATGATAGATCTGGA
>JAYVGA010000615.1:0-13469 GCA_043772635.1 Chitinophagaceae bacterium | reverse complement strand
AAACATTTAATTAACCGCTATGGCAAGCCGCAGAAAATACGTATGGATAATGGTCCTGAGTTTGTAGCAAAACTGGCGCAGGCATGGAGTATAGCCAATGAGATTGAGTTTAAATACATACAGCCAGGCAAACCTACTCAAAACGCCTACATAGAACGATTTAATAAAACATACAGGGGAGGCATTTTAGATGCCTATCTGTTTGATAATATAGATGAAGTGAGAGAGGTTACACAAACATGGGTGGATGATTATAATTGCCTGAGACCTCATGATGCACTGGGTGGGTTATCTCCAAAAATGTATAGAGAAAAGTATGGACAAAAAACCGTTCCTTCTGTTGGGCTCCGTTACGCTTCGGCTACGCCTCCGCTCCACTACGCCCAACAGAAGGAACGGTAAAAAACCTAAATAATGAAACTGTTTTTCTACTTTTGAAGTGTACTAAAAAGGGGGAGCTTACACTGTGGCTGGGTTGCTTTGGTAAATATATTTTTTGGCTGGAAAAAGGCCGCCGCCATAATAAAAAGTAAAATCCCTTTGTTTGTTTTTATAGTTCTTAACTACTATGTCTGAACAACCGCAATGAGATTGTGTCACACCTTCAATTACGTAGTAATTTCTTTTAGAAGTGGAGCTTCTAAAAGCTATCTCTGAACGCCAGTCTTTATAGAAAAGGCCAACCACTAAACCACAACCTGTTAGTAGTAAAAAAGGGAGACCAGTTAGTAGAAGTCTAAAAATATTTTGATATAAAGTCTTCATTTATAAAGCGACAATAAGGTATTATAAACAACATTAGCATTGAAGTATTACACACAACTTAGCTCAATTTAATTGCATTGGTTATCAAAATTATAGTGTTATAGTTTTTGATAGTTTATTAAATAAATGAAATATACAATTTGTATGTAGCCCTTCCGCATACCTTCATTTTTTAGCACTTAGCATGAGTAGTAATTATAAACTACATTTTACTTTGTCGGTTTCGTACAACTATAACTTCATCGTTGGCACTGCGTGCCCGACGAAGTCTTAGTTGTTGCCTGCAGGCGTTTTAATTTAAGCTTTTTACAAACGCTACAGCCATTTCTGTTATTTGTCCATCTTTAGCAACTCGTCCTAATAAAGCATTTCTTTTACCCTTCTCCATTTGTGTCAAGCAACAAAGTAATTCCGCCCTTTCAAAATCTGAAACAATATGTGATAGCTGGTCTTCTATTTTGTCTATGTCAGCTGTGTTGCCATATTTTCCTAATATGCTTCTTGAAACAGAGCGTAGATAATAAGGTTTGTTATTATCAAAAGCATATTGCCTGCATAGTTTCAATAAATTTTCGGATATTTCTGATACGTTTTCTAAAAACCAAATTAAAATTTGATAATTTTGATACTCATAAACAGACTCTTTGGATGATAAAAAACTAATGAGAAAAACTTGCATTTTCTTGGGTAAATCCAAAATTGCTATATCAAAATCGTCAAATGATTTTGAGTACTTAAGAAAATATGAGGTTTCTTCTGGATGCTTTTCAAAATTTGCCAAACAATAGTCAAACGCAGAACTATCGAATTCTTTTATAAGTCTATTTATTAGAAAGTGAAACAATGTTTTGTCAAATTTGTCATCAGTTCCGTGAATAAAATAAGTTTTAAATGTTTCCGTAATTACTTCAATTGGTGGTTCATTTGTACTGTCTGTTTGGGTTTCTACTTCCTCATCATCAAAATATTCAGATCCAAATTCAAAAGTAAAAGCTTCATTTTCAAATTGCTTTGTAACGATTGTAATTACAGGTTGTATACCTTCAATTTCATTTAGTGCTTCATTTGATGGCAGAATTTTTGTTTTGGAAGACTGTAGATTTAACCCTCGTTTTCTTAGTAATCTTGTCAACTCAATTAATGCTCTTTTTGCCTCGCTACTATTCTTGCAGAAAATTCTTATGTCGTCTACATAACGTAAGTGGTTAAACCCTGCATTCTTCATCCCTTTGTCCACATTGTCAAGATATAATTTTGCTAAAATATCTGACGCACTATTGCTTTGCGGTAATCCTTTATTATTTACCTGTGTCCAACGATTAAGGCATTTACTCAATTCAGTTACTATTTCATTGTCAGCTCCACTTGCTCTCAAATCTGAAACTAAAATTGGGATATCGACGTTTTCATAAAAACCTGTCAAATCTGTTACAATTACATATTGAAAGCCTTCTTTTATTTTTTCTAAACTTTTTTCTCGAAACGAATTCCAACCAAATAACTGACTTTTATACCAATTGCTTGAAGTCATATTTTCTTTAGTAACGATGTATGCAAAGTCGACTACATTCTGAGACCATTCAATCTGTGCCAAAATATTTGAATAGCATTCTTGCACTAAAGCGGAGTATGTAATATTATCGTCAATGAATAATAATGAACCTGGTCGTATAAGTCCTTTCCCTTTCGGAATTTCGACAATTTCCATTGGGTGGGGTAGGTAAGTTTTATTTTCAATTTTAATTTTAAGTTCACCTAACCATTTTGTTAAGTCTATCAATAAAATATCTGGAAGGAAAAGTGGAGAAATAAAATGCTTACCCTTCAAATCTTTTTTTACTCTGCTCCAAGCTAAGTTAATGTCTACTATCATTTAGAATTTTATTTGAAGGATGGTGTCGCACTACGGTTGCAGGCAACATAAGCACTGATATTATCATCCACAACTTAACCCAAATAAATTACATGCGTCATCAAAATTTTGTGATATCCTTTTTTAATTATTTATAACACCAATGAAGTTGTACAACACCTCCACAATCCACATCCACCCCCTAAAACTTCTCCAACACCCCCAACGCAAACAATGCAAAATCATAACGGGCAGGATCTTTAAAATTTAATTCTTTCATTTTTTGTGTAAGCGCTGTAGCAGCCTGCCAGTCTGTTTGCGGGCGGGAGAGTAAATTAAAATGGCGGGCCACTCTTGCTACATGCACATCTAAGGGGATAATCAATTGTGCAGGCGAAATATTTTTCCATATACCAAAATCTACCCCACAGTTATCTCTTCGCACCATCCAGCGCAGGAACATATTTAATCTTTTACAGGCCGATTTTTTTGCAGGGCAGGCAATATGTTTTAACGTTCTGCCCGGCACATGGGGCAAAGAAAAAAAGTATTTGTAAAAACCATTTAGTGCATTTTCTGTATCGGCATCTCCTTTTTTCATCCATTGCGTAAAGGCCGTTTGTAAAGAAGGGTGATGGGAATAATGCGTATGAAAGAACTGTACAAAATACAACAGGTCTGTAGCAGTAAAAGTGCGGTGCTTAAAGAGCAGCAGTTTTTTTAAATCGTTATCAGTATGCTGTAAGCAAAATTGATGAGGGGCATTATCCATGAGCGCCATAAGCTCGCTGCTTTTATTGATGATGGTGGTGCGGTTGCCCCAGGCAAAAATGGCGGCAAAAAATGCAGCAATTTCAATATCGGCCTGTTTGGTAAAACGGTGCGGAATACAAACAGGATCTGCAGCTATAAATGAAGGCCGGTTATACAAGGTAACTTTTTCATTTAAAAAGATAACCAGTTTTTCATCTATCATTGCTGCATTTTTTTCATGATGGTAAAACCGAGTTCATCAGAAATACTGTTGCTGTTAAATTTATTTATTACAACAATTACTGCCTGGTCTGTATCTTTTAAAAATGCGGCAAATGTAGAAAAGCCATAAGTGCCGCCGTTGTGCCAGTAAATAGTGGGTTTATCTTTTTGCTGCAGCATATGCCATGCCCTTCCCACTTTTGTGGAGATGCTCAGGGAAGTGGAAGGCTCTAATAAAGTACCAATTATTGCCGCCGCATTTTTATCTGCAGGCCTGCTCATACAACTAAGGTATCGGAGCATTTCTTTTGCGCTGCATTTTAATGCTCCGGCAGGTGCCATTACATTCATATTCCAGTACACTGCTTTTGTCGTATCATCCAGGTAGCCCTGGCTTTTATTGTTAGATTTGGTTATGGAGTTTTCTGCATTAACTATTTTAAAAGGAAGAAAAATATATTCATCCAGTAATGCTGCGTAAGTTTTACCGGATATTCTTTGTGCCAGTACACCTGCCAGCGCCATACCCAGGTTAGAGTAAGCATATCTTTTTTTGGGTGAAGGTTTTGCTTTTGCCAGGTACTGAAACAGCATACCAGCATTATACAATTCATAAGGCTGTAAATCATTTTCTTTTAATACCATATTATCCGGCAGGCGGGGCAGGCCGGCAGTATGGTTCATGAGCATTAAGAAATTAATTTTTTCCAGCGCTGCATTTTGCTGTACACTATCGGGTAAAAAAGAAAGAATGGCTGATGTATCGCTTATTTTAAAATCCCTTAATACAGATTGAAGCACATAAGCAGTAAATGTTTTGGTAATGCTTCCGGCTTCAAAAAAAGTATGGGCATCAAAAATTTTTTTTGTTTCGGGCTGTGCATAGCCAGCAGTGTAATATTCATTTTTTCCGCCGTTTCTTATGCCTACCAAAATGCCGGGAAATTGTTGTTTGGCATACAAACTATCTATGCTGGCCTGTATAAAAACAGGCAGGGCTGCAGCAGGTTTATTGCCCTGCGCACTGCAGCAAAAAATAGTACCATAGCCCAGCAGGCATTGTACAAATACAACTATTTTTTTCTTCATATTTTTTAGCAGGTTTAGAAGCTGTTTGAGTTGTTTGCCTGAAATTTATTACGTGGTCTAAAATGTTGCCATTATGTATGCCGATGAAAGGATTGTGACACAACGATGATGCCATGAAAAACTTTCGCTGGCATCTCCGAAATTATCGGAACAAGTCAAAATAAATAACTCAAACAGCTTCTTATCCAATAGCCTGTGTAAGATCATCTATCAAATCCTCGGCATCTTCTATGCCTACACTTAATCTTATCAATCCATCGGTTAAGCCATTTTTAATACGCTCTTCCCGTGGTATGCTGGCATGCGTCATACTTGCCGGATGATTTATTAAAGACTCTACACCTCCCAGGCTTTCGGCCAGGGCAAAAAGTTTGGTAGAGCTCAGTACTTTGGTAGCGGCTTCTTTGCTGTCGTCTTTTAAAGTAAAACTCATCATACCTCCAAAGCCACGCATCTGCACTTTTGCAATATCATGATTGTGATGATCTGCAAAACCACACCAGTACACTCTTTCTACTTTTGGATGTTTGCGCAAAAAATGCGCAATTAAAAATCCGTTTTCACAATGCTGTTTCATACGCACATGCAGGGTTTTTATACCACGCAATACCAAAAAGCAATCCATCGGGCCCGGCACTGCACCACAACTTTTTTGTATAAAATACAACTGTTCTCTCAGTGCTGCATCGTTCATAATAAGTGCACCCTGTATCACATCGCTATGGCCGCCCAGGTATTTGGTAGAAGAGTGCATTACAATATCTGCCCCCAGGTCTAAAGGGTTTTGCAGGTAGGGTGATGCAAAAGTATTATCTACACAAAGCCATGCACGGGCGGCTTTGGAGATAGCAGCCACCGCCACAATATCTGTAATATTCATTAAAGGATTGGTGGGTGTTTCTATCCAGATTAATTTAGTTTTTGGCGTTACGGCTGCCTGTATATTTTTAGCATCGGTAGTATCTGTATAAATAAATTTAATACCATACTTCTCAAAAATTTTAGTAAACAAACGGTAGGTGCCGCCATACATATCATTGGCAGCTATTACTTCATCGCCGGGGTTTAGTAATTTAATTACCGCATCCGTAGCTGCTACACCACTGCTAAATGCAAGGCCAAACTTTCCATTTTCTATTGTAGCCAGGGCTTCTTCCAATGCCTTGCGGGTAGGGTTCTGGCTACGGGCATATTCAAAACCTTTGTTTACACCGGGGGCTTCCTGCACATAAGTGCTGGTTTGGTAAATGGGTGTCATGATGGCTCCTGTGCTGGGATCGGGTACGGTGCCTGCATGTATAAATTTTGTTCCTAAATTTTTAGCTTTTACATTTTCTGTACTCATGATACTGCTTTTATGAGGGGCAAAATTAAATATAATAACGGCAATGAGGCAGTTATTTATTATCGGGGTTACATTTAAAAATGCTGAACAGCGTTGTGTGTATTTTTAAAAAATTTCAATCAAACATTTTTCCCATTGTTCCAGCGGCCTGTCCCGATTTTTCGGGGAACATTTTATGGTTATTGAAAATATAACGGTGCAACCCTTCGTCCCAGCGGGACGATTTGTGCTATTCGAATTTTATAAACGACAATGTTTTAGATTGTAACAAATGGTTTTTATCTAACCCCAAATACATTTTATTTTGATAGTTTCTAATTAAGGTGGCTCCGCTGGAGCGGGATACCCTTTATGATTTTGATGCTATAAACAGGGTGCTCCGCCGCAGCCAGGCAAGCAATATATCATTGCAAAATCTGCTTTATTTATTTTCTTTTTTTAAAATAAATAAAATGTATGTTGAATTTTTTAACCACAATGCTCCAGCGGAGCACCCTGTTTATAGCCTGTGAAAAATGTAAACACCCGGCTCCAGAGGAGCCACCTGAAAACTACAATTTATATATAAGGGGCTAAATATTTTTTAAATATCATCAGAAGTAAAATACCTGTTTAATTTTTTAAAATAGTAAAAGCTAATTTGGAACGGGCCCCGGCAAATTTTATTCTGGAGGCTCCTTACCAAGGTGGCTCCACTGGAGCCGGTTACCCTTTATGATTTTGAAGCTATAAACAGGATGCTCCGCCGGAGCCAGGCACGTACTTTAATATTGCTGCATCTGTTTATTATATTTTTTTATAAAAAAATAAGCAAAATGTATATTAGTTTTTTTGAAGCCACACTGCGTAGCTGATTTTAAATGCATTTAGCATTACAGCATTCTTGCACTGCACAGGTAGCGCCAGTCGTTATTGCCGGCATCATGCGCAGGCTGAGGGGTTATTTTTTTTTGCAGCACCTGTGGTTTAAGCAAATCGGCATTTACCAGTTTCTTTTTGGCTTCGTGTATATAATCTATTAACTGTTTGTTGTGCATCCATTGCTGCTGCGGCGGTTCATAACCAATTTTATCCGTGCGCCACACTATATCATCGGGCAGCTTTTTATTCATCAGTTTGCGCAGAATATATTTGGTGTATCCATTATTTATCTTAGCGCTTGTGGGTAAGGAAAAAATAAACTGTACCAGCTCCGAATTTAAAAATGGCAACCGTACTTCTGTACCATGTGCCATGCTGTTGCGGTCAGAATACCGCAGCAGTTCTTCCAAACCATTTTCCATGGTATTAAAATAAAGAATATCGTTTAACTTGGTAACAATAGGTTTGTGTATGCCATCCCATTCCCTGCCTCTTATTGTATCCATCAGGTTTTTGCTTATATCCGGATGATGAATGATGCGTTGAAATTCTCTTTGCTCCAGTGCAATAGAAACATGCGAAGGTAAAAAAGCTCCCAGCCAGTTTTGCACTCCCCATTGCATGGGCATATCATGTTTTTTAAAAAGCTGCCTTTCTTTTTTTGCTTCAGAAAATTTATTGCGGCTCACCAATTCCTGTATGTACCAGTGCAGGTATTTGTAATAGCCTGCCAGCGTTTCATCTGCACCCTGTCCATCTATCATTACTTTTACCTGGTGGCTGGCGGCCAGTTCAAATACTTTGTACTGGGCATAAATGCTGGAGGAAGTAAAAGGCTCTTCCTGGTGATAGCAGAGTTTTTCAAAATCTTTTACCAGGCCATCTGCAGTGGGTGTTACGGTATAATTATCAAAAGAAAATTGCTGCGCCACCTGTTGTATGTAAGCCTGTTCATCTTTTTCAAATCCCGGAAATACTGCAGAAAAAGTTTTAAAATTTTGTGAAGCATTTTTTTTATTTAATTGCTGCACTATACTGTATGCTATGCTGCTGCTGTCTAACCCGCCGCTAAGGCTTGCTCCCACGGGCACATCACTTCTCAGCCTTTTGGCTACAGAATCGTTAAAGAGTTTTTCAAATTGCTGCAGCAGTTCCTGATGGGGTGATAAAAGAGTGGTTTCTTTATCTATATTCCAATACCTGGTAATAATTATTTTTGTTGAGCGTGCATTCAGCAGCAAATAATGCGAAGGCATTAATGAAAAAACTTTGCTGTAAAAAGTTTGTGATTTATCTGCGGGGTTCTGCACATATCCCAGTGCAAGATAATTGAGCAGCATTTTATTTTCTACCCGCTTGGGTACACCCACTGCCCACAGTGCCTTCATTTCGCTGGCAAAAACAAACAGGTCATCTTCTTCATAAAAATAAAATGGTTTCTCCCCCAGCCTGTCCCTTGCTGCAAAAAGCTGCTGCTCTTTTTCATCCCAGATAGCAAAGGCAAACATACCATCAAAATATTCCAGGCAATCTTCTTTATACAAATCGTATGCTGCAAGAATTACTTCTGTATCACTCTTTGTATAAAATTCATACCCTGCATTCTGCAGGTGCTTTCTAAGTTCAAGATAATTGTAAATTTCTCCGTTGTAGGTAATGGTATATCTTTCCTGGTAATGCATGGGTTGTGCGGCTGCATCAGAAAGATCTATAATGGCCAGCCTGCGGTGGGCCAGGCCTGCGGTGTGGCTATCATTTATCCAGAATCCTTCTCCGTCGGGCCCTCTATGCGCTAACACATCGGCCATACGCTGCAGCAAAGATTGATGAATAATATTTTTATTGGAAGTAATAATGCCTGCTATCCCACACATGCTGTAAATATACGAAGGCGGGGGGCAAATGTGTTATTGTACAAATTAGGGTGCATTTAAATTGTCGCTTTAGACTTTGGTCGGTGGAGACACCGACCACGGCGGGCTGCCCTGGCTGGTGTCCCCACCAGCCAGCGGCTATTTATATGCACCTTAATTTGCCAATGGCGATATTTTTTTTAATTGGAAAACATGATGGGCATTACAACTTTTACATCATCCCAGGCCATTAGTAAATCGGCACCATAGTTGGCAGATAAAAATACAAGGGTAAAATCCTCAAGGGCCGGGTGTTGTTTTTGCACAGGTATTTCTGTTCTAAGCAAATCTTTAATGGGATCTATTTGAAGTCCCCAGCTATCAATATTATTATTTATAGCTACTACCCATTTATCTGCAAAAGGAATGCAATACATAACATACCTGCCTGCCGGTATATTTTTTTGGTTGATAACAACTGGTTTAAAAAACTCAATCTCCGTAGCTTCATTGGCGCCCAGTCTCCAGGGCTTGCCGTAGGGGCATAAGCTTTTTTGATTATCGCTGAAAATGATGCGGTTTTTTTTATGTGGCCTGCTGTAAATAACCCTGGCCACAGGCGGGGCAGCTGGTATTGGTTTACCAATTTTTTGTTGCGGATAATCCTGCGGAAAATAACTGATATCCATCGGCGACTGATCGATACCTGCATATTGGTTGGCAGCCTGCCCTTTTAATGTGTCTATAAGTGTGGGCGCTTCGCTGCTGTTATTTTTTTGTGTACATGCCTGCAGCAGTAATAACAAAAAAATAAAAGTTTTAGCAGAAAAAAGTTTTGGATAAAATTTCATGTGTGATAATTATAAATAAACAGGCAACGACACTTTTACATCATCCCATGCAGCCGTTAAGGCAAATCCTCCGTTAGCTTTTTCAAACAAAAGCGAAAAATATTCTGCAATAACTGTTTGCTTTTGTACGGGTACATCTATTCGTACAATGTCTTTCTTTACATCATATCTAAAAGAACCCCAGGTATCGTTTTCCTTATTTAAAATAATGGTCCATTTATCTGCATAAGGAATACTGTACAGCGTATACCGCCCTTTTTTAATTTTTACATTATTAATTTTTACGTTTACAAAAAACTCCAGCTCTGTGGCTTCATTGGCGCCTAACCTCCATACTTTACCATACTCTATCAGATCTCCAAAAACAACCCTGTTGTTTTTTTGAGGGCGGCTATACACCACCCTTGCCAGGATGGGGCCTGCAACCTTATCCTGTATTTTAAGTACCGGGTAATTATCGGGATAATAGCTGATATCCAAAGGCGATTTATCTACCACAGGAATAACGGACTGACCGATGCAGGATAAGGCTGTAACTAAAAAAAATACAACCGCAATAATGTTCTTCATACATTTTTTTTTCAAAGATAAAAGAATCAGGGCTTTAACAAGTCCTGCAAGGTACAGGCGGCAAATTTTTTAACAGAACCAAAAAAGATATTGTACTGCTGCTGCAAAAATGGTTTGTTATGGATAAACAGTTCAAAGGCAATATCACTTTCTGAAAGATAAGCAGCCCTGCGCACCAGCCCATTAAAACTTTGCCTTATGCCATCATCAAACTGGTAATGATACAACCAGTTTTGCGATACCATAAAGGGAAACATATGTTTAAACTTTGCCGGAAACAGGGGAGTAAACTGTTGAAGCCCGGAATATGTTTGCTGTGCAAACTGCTGCAGCATTGCATCATTTTCAAATTCACCCGGGTCGTTTGCCAAAAAATAATCATACACAATATCTATAAATGCCCCGGCGTATAAACGGTACTGTGGCCTGAAGAGGCTCATCATTTCTTTTGTGGCCGGGTGATGATCTGTAAAATCGTCAATAGCCCTGTGCAGCCTTATACCCGCCTGCGCCCCCGGCGGGTAATCGTATTGTGTTTTGCCTTTTACATAATCGCTTATCATGTTACCCGCCAGTACTTCTGCGTTGTTAAAAGACAGGTATGCATGTGCCAGGTAATTCATTTATTAAAGGTAAGAGAATAGCACAGCCAGCCGTTGCTGTTTTTTAACTTTATCCTTACAAGTTTTATAGTTTTATTATGATTAAAAGTATAAAGAGCTACAGCACTGCGTTTCAGGAGAATGCAGCTCTGCTGCCAGGCATTACTTTTTACCACTTATCTATTCTTATAAATAAAGGTTTTCATTTAACCACAATATGCTTGCCGCAGCATTTGCGGCGCAATACTTTTGTTTTGCCATGGTTGCAGTATTTGCTGCAACATTTTATAAAAAACAAAAAAGTATAGTCATGAAAAAATTAACAACCATTGCGGCTTCACTGGCACTGTTTTTCAGTGCCGGCGCATTTAGCCCATCTACCAACGGAGATGATCCATTTCCGCTCTTTTTTAACAACAGCAGTGCAAAATCTGTAAAAGCAGAAAACGTGACCCGAAAAGTAAGCCTGGCTTTTCAGTCAGAATTTGCAAAGGCAGAAAATGTAAACTGGTCGCAGCTGGAAGATTTTTATTTTGTAGCATTTGAGTTAAACGAAAAGCGATTTGATGCAGCATTTTCGGAAGAAGGCGAGTTTATTGCCATCTCCCGTAAAATACCAATTGAGCAGCTACCCCTTGCAGTAACAACAGCACTTGAGAAAAATTATCCCGATTATAAATTGACTCCTACTGTTACAGAAATTGTTATGCAGGGTTATACCAACTATTATCTTATGGCAGAAGGTAAAACCCGATACCTGGGATTAAAATGTTCTGTAGATGGTGGAATAAGTATAGATAAAAAAATAAAAAAGAAAATACTGGTGGGAAGTGTTTCGTAAAAAGCCAGAGTATTTTATAAAATTGCACGCAGAAAACGAAATAATTATTATTAATTCAATGCCGTTTCCATAAGAACAAATGTTCAATAATCAATTTTCAATGCTCAATTTTCAATTATAAAAGGCAGGTGCATTTTCATTGAAAATTGAGCATTGAGTATTGAGCATTATTTCTTTCCATATCTTAAGTCAACGGAACTGATTATTAATTAATGGATTAATAATTATTCTAATCTGCGTGCATTTTTTTTCTATTCTATCGTCCGTACTGTAACAACCAGTTACCAATAATTTCCATGGCTGTTGGAGAAAAACTTTCTTCAAGCTCTGCATACTCAGCAGCGGTGCAGGTTTTACAGGTTTGAAAAAGATGGTTAAGCCCTGGTATTTCTACCACATTATATTGTGGCGATTTGCTTTTTTTTAAAGCAGCCCTGATGCCCTCAAGATTAGAGGCTGGCAATACCTGTATATCTTTACTGCCATTTAATGCCAGCACCGGGCATTTAAGTTTTGCTAAATAATGTTGCGGATTAATGCTTAAAAAATACCTGTACCAATTTGTAGTAAGTGCGCTAAGCTGGCCACCTAAAAATGCGTTTCTTTTTTGGGGCGTAGATAAATTCATCTGTTTAAGCACCAGGGTATTTTTTTTAGCTGCCCAGCTTTCTACTTTTTTAGCAGTATTTATTTTTATAACCTTCGCATCTTTTTCTTTAAGTACTTCAACCGACGCAATGCTGAATAATTCTTTGCCGGCCTGCTGCATGGCAGCATTTTGCCCGGCAGATTTACCTACCGCTTCTACCTGCTCTGCCATAAGTTTTGTAATGGCAATACCCGGCCCGGCAAGCAATACAATAAAACCAATATCGTTTCTGCGGGCTGCCACTATGGGCGCTATCAAACCACCTTCGCTATGGCCGATAAGGCCGATATGTGCTGTATCTATCTGCTGTTGTTGTTTTAAAAAATCAATTGCAGCTTCTGTGTCGTTGGCAAAATCTGCAGTGGTAGCTGTGGCAAAATTTCCTGTGCTTGCACCCACACCCCTGTCATCTACCCTAAGTACTGCAAAACCTTTTTTAGTAAGGTAGTCTGCAAGTACTGCAAAAGGTTTATGGCCAAAAATTGTTTCGTCACGGTTCTGCGGGCCGCTGCCGCTGATAAGTATAACCGCAGGATAAATGGGTTTCCGAAAATGTTCTGTTCCCGGTTCTGTTTGTGGCCAGGTAAGGGTGCCGGCAAACTGAATACTTTTATCTAAATTAAAAAAACTTACTTCTTCATTATGGTAGGCAAAAGGAGCTTGTGGGGTTTGCGGTCTTTTTAGCTGAGTTACTTTGTTTACTTTTTTTAAAACGAGTGGAAGGTTTTTGCCTTGTGTAAACACCCCTTGTATTATACTGTCTGCAATAAGTTTACCTCTAAAAGAAATGCCCAATTTTTTTTCTGTGGTAAAAATGCTGTCGTTTTTTATATAACAGGTATCTGTGGGTAATATGGCATTAGATTGATCGGGACTTTGCATAGCAGCTTTTATGCTGCCACCTGTTTTTTGAGAAAAAGTAAACACAATGCGAAGCGGTGGGGATATGTTAAGTTTCCCTTCCCATGTGCCCATAAAGTTTTGGGCATAACAAAGGCCGGAAAATAAAAATAAAAAAATGAGGGCAAGAGTGACTTTCATGAGATTTAACTTTATTTTTTTACTGATTAAAATTAACATAGATATTTAGAGAAATAGAGGAGTTTACATTTAACAGTTTTCTCTATTCCTCTAAAATTTTAAGTTTATAAAATTGAAACACAAAGTTATCTATGGATTAGTAAAACTTAATCATAAAAAAAACGGGAGGCTTTAA
>JAYVGA010000614.1:0-3454 GCA_043772635.1 Chitinophagaceae bacterium | reverse complement strand
TAAAAAACAGAAACCCAGTGAAAATAATTTTTATCATAAAGCAGTTTTAATAAATGTTAAGGTAAGTAATGATTGGTTAATAAAAATAAATGCCCGTTTAATGTTATACATAATCATTTTTTAAAAGAGGCCCTGTATTATAAAAGACTCTATTAAATCAGCTTGCTTTTTGTTTTATCTAAATAGTGAAATTTATCTTTAACTGTATTAAATTTTGTTGGCATGGTTTTGCTAACATTACTACTAAACCTACAATTATGAAAAAATTTTTATTTTTAATTACTGCTGTTACCCTGAGCATCTCATGCATGGCACAAGGCAATAGCCAGGGCAAAGGAAAGAGCAAATCTAATGGACATCAAAATGGCCATGGCAAAATGAAAGGGAACGAACAGGGAAATCAAAATGGAAACAATGATTACAACCAAACAGTTTGGGGCGGTACGAGCGGAGCCAAAGCTTCTGCAAATCAACCGGCAAAAGTAAGGGCAGCCTTTGCCAGGGATTATCCCAATGTGGGCAATGTAAGCTGGAGCAAATACCGTGGCGACTGGACGGCAACTTTTGGCAGCGGATTGCTGGGCACCAGAACCGCTATCTATCATGCCAATGGCCAACGAAGAGATACCCGCAGTGTAATAAACAGTAATCAATTGCCCGGCGGCGGTACTATTTGGGACAGAATATTTAAAAGAGACGGCATAACACCCACCGCACAGGTAGTGCAGGTAGAAAGAACAGGCATCATAGACAGGATATTCCGTGTGGGCTCATTGGGTAATACTGCCATGCGTTATTTATTTTATAATTCCAATGGCGACCAGGTACAATACAATTATTAATTCCTACTATATTTTAATAAAAAAAAGCTACCATTGAAAAATGGCAGCTTTTTTGTTTATTTTTTTTTTACCGGGTTTATTAAATTTATTTTTTAATGAATGTTATTTTTTATTTAACAATGGAATGAATATTTGCCCGAAGCCCTTATTTATCTTTATTAAAATGAATAGAAATGAAATTTAAAACAAAAACAATTCTTGGTTTAGCAGCATTAACAGCAATTGCACTCATCGTTTATTTGAAACAAAAAGAAGCTACAAAAATAAAGCTTGCCCAGTTGGCCGAAGAAGAATACGAAACTGAACATGATATTAGGTATCCAAACAGGTATATTCGTTCCAAGGATTTAAGGTATGGACCCGTATTACCAAACTAATGTTTGGTCCCGCATTTTACGGGATACCTACAGAAAGACTTTTGGACCATTTATAACTTAAAGTCTGTATAGTACATTATTTAAAAATATCATTCAGCAATCCTGCAAGGTGAACACCGCCTTTTAATAATTGTTCATCTAAAATACTTTTGTATTTAAAATTATACTGAAAACCCAGCTTCTCTTCTGCTGGTTTTACATCTGCATAAATTTTTTCGGCATACTGGTATGATTGATAGAACCAAAGGCTCATGGGTTCCTGCTGCCAGGCTCTGCGCTGTTCTTTGCTGGCAAAGTTTATGGATGATGCATATTCGGTATAGCTCAGTTGCTGAAAATTAATAAGTACTTCATCCCATATCTGGTGCAGGTTATAGGGGTCATTAAACCAGGATACTTTTATTTTATTTCCTCCAAGGTCATCCAGCCTGCCTACATGAAGTGGCTGATGAATATCTCCCACTAAATGAATAAGTACCCTTAGGTAAAGCACTTTATCGGCCTGTGGCAGATTTTTATTTTTTAATTCTTTTACCAGGAAATTTATTTTAGTGTAAGCATCGGTAGCAGTGTCTGTTTCCAGCAAGCTGATAACTTCATTTTGTGATAAGCCACCCTTAATATTTACATAGTGCCAGTTTGATAAATATTTATATGCCGGATCTGATTTTATAAAATCGGCCCAGTTGCTGCTCATGGCTACCGATTCGTTTCCCAATATGGCGGCTATTGATCTTTTTGTTTTTTTGGTGAGATAACTATCTGCAATCTGTCCCACAATTCTGTGGCCCAGTACACCCCCTGCCATGCTGTGAAAGGGTAAATAAATACAGATTAGTAAAATGGCTGTTTGTTTTAAAATTTTAATTTTCATTGTTCACATTTTTTTAAATATACTTGAATTTAACCGTTTAGTAATTGATATTAACCGATTACTCATTATAAATTTAGTCCTTGTTTTTTATTAAACATATTTGCACTATGAGCAATAAAAAAATATTAATTGAGTTTATGCAATCCAAGTTTAAACTTCATCCGTATATAGTGCTCAACACAACAATTAAATAATCAGGTAAGCAGCCAACTGCTCACCTTCAACTCGGTTTTTCATAGGATATTGGATTTTAAACAGGGCTGGATTTTTATCCTGGCCCTTTTTTTATTTTGCCAACAGCCCAATAAAATTTTCTAATATGTTGTGGTCATATCTTCATCTACACAAATAATAAAATCTGCTTTGCCTTTGTTTTCGGTTAATAAGGAAGAAAGTTTTTTTTGCGATACTGTTGTAATAGTAGCATATTTTAATTGTGGTTGCTGTTGCTTTAAATACCATAGAATGCCTTCATAATTTTCTGAATGATAAGCACCATTAAAATGTATAAACAATTTGCCCGGTACAAAATACTGTAGAATAAAATGGGCCATAGTAGCATCTTTAATGGCCTGTGCTTTGGGGAAATTTGCAGCCCCATGGCCCGGCATCATGTTCAGCATTTTTTTATAACCCGGCAGGGTAGAGTCATATAAAATGGGCAGGGGTGCTATCCATGCTTTTTGTAATGCCGGCAAGGTATCCAAGGCTTCAAACCCGCCACGGGAAACCAATGAAGCATACCTGCGGGGAATATTAGTTGCAGCAAAAATGATGTTGTTTTCTTTGGCATAATTTACCAGTGGTGCATAATCTGTTGGATAATTTTTCCAGAGGCGGGCCATAGAATCCAGGCCCTTTGCAGAAATTTTTCCCTGCAGGTACAAATTGAGTGCAGGCTGATTATCCTGCTCAAACATTTCGGCTCCCATTACCAATTGTCTTTTGCTGCCCAGGTCTTTGCTAAGTTTCAACTGCAGCCAATGTGCAATAGGATTGTTATGCAATTCTCCAAAAAGCAAAATATCTTTTGCCAGCAGTTGCCGCATCATTTTTTTGTACGATACTTTTTTTCCTTTGGCATTGTACAAAATATAGGCGGGCTTTTGCTGCGCAAAAATCAGTTGAATAAAAACAACAGCAATAATGGTGATGATTATTTTTTTCATACAGGTATTTTCATTTTCTATTAAATGGTTGTTTTTTTAACCTGTTTTTTTAACCCTTAAAACCAAATGTCATTTAGTTAAAGGTTTCAATTGCCACGCCCTTTAGGGCGTGGATTAGAAATAATTATTTTCAAGGCTTTAGCCAAAATATTATTTGGGCTAAAGCCCTGATTCATATTTCCATTTTCTTCC
>JAYVGA010000613.1:0-6092 GCA_043772635.1 Chitinophagaceae bacterium | reverse complement strand
CTTCAACGCATTCCACATTTTATTATTAAAAAACCGGCCCTGCTCCAAACTGTTTTCATCAAACATCAAATCATTTCCTGCCGGCGAAGAAACCATTATCCCAAACCTTACTGCATCTGCACCATACTTATCTATCAGCTCCAGCAGGTCGGGGCTGTTGCCTAACTGTTTGCTCATTTTTCTGCCCAGCTTATCCCTTACCATGCCGGTAAAGTACACGTCTTTAAAAGGTATTTGCTTTTCAAACTCCATACCCGCCATTATCATACGTGCTACCCAAAAGAAAATAATATCCTGCCCGGTTACCAACACCGCACCGGGGTAATAATAAACCGCATCTGCATTGCCGGGGTTGCTTATGCCATTAAAAACTTCCATGGGCCACAGCCACGAAGAGAACCATGTATCCAGTACATCTTCATCCTGCCTAAGCTCCCTCCCCACCTTCCCCGAAGGTGCAGGAGTTTCACCAGTTAGTTCATAATATTTTTTGTAGGCTTCCACTTCAGTTGCAGCCACCACCATTCTTCCATCTGCATCATACCATGCCGGTATCTGCTGGCCCCACCAAAGCTGGCGGCTGATGCACCAGTCTTTTACATTTTCTAACCAGTATTTGTAAGTGGCTAAAAATTTATCACCAGGGTGAATATTGATATCGCCGCCTATAACTGCATCCAGTGCAGGCTGAGCCATCTCTTTCATTTTTACAAACCATTGTGTACTTATGCGGGGTTCTACCACCACACCCGTGCGCTGGCTATAGCCAAGGCGGGATTGATAAGTTTCTTCTTTTAAAAGATGATCTTTTTCGATTAGTTCTTTAATGATTTTTTTCCGTGCAGCAAACCTGTCTTCGCCCACATAAATTTGTGCAGCTTCACTTAGTGTACCATCTTCATTAATGGTATGTATTATTTCAAGATGATGTTTAAGCCCAAGATTGTAATCATTAATATCATGCGCCGGGGTTACTTTTAATGCACCTGTTCCAAAAGCAGGATCTACATATTCATCAAAGATGACAGGAATTTTTCTGTTGATTAATGGCACCAATGCAAAGCTGCCTTTCAATTGCGTGTAACGCTCATCGTTAGGGTTTACACAAATGGCGGTATCGCCCATAATCGTTTCTGGTCTTTGTGTGGCAATGCTGATAAATTCGGTGGAAGCTTCACCATTTTCATTGCACAAAAAATATTTTAAATAATACAATTTTCCTTCCAGGTCTTTGTATTCTACTTCTTCATCGCTCAGTGCAGTTTTAGCCGCCACATCCCAGTTTATCATACGGGCACCACGATAAATTAATCCTTTGTTGTAGAGATCAACAAAAACTTTTAGTACCGCCTGGTAATAATGATCGTCCATCGTAAAGGTAGTACGGTCCCAATCTACACTGCAGCCCAGGCGGGCTATCTGGTTATAAATTATACCTCCATATTTTTCTTTCCATTCAAAAGCATATTTCAAAAATTCCTCTCTTGTAAGGCTGTTTTTATCAATGCCTTTTTCTTTCAGCATGTTCACCACTTTTGCTTCGGTAGCTATAGAAGCATGATCGCTGCCCGGCACCCAGCAGGCATTAAAGCCGCTCATGCGGGCCTTGCGCACCAGTATATCCTGTACAGTTTCGTTAAGCGTATGGCCCATGTGCAACACACCCGTTACATTGGGCGGCGGTATCACCACGGTAAAAGCCGGGCGCTCATCGGGGCTGCTGTTAAAATATTTTTTATCCAGCCAGTGCCGGTACCATTTCTGTTCTATGGCCTGTGGCTCAAAATTTTTAGAAAGTTCCATTCTTATCAGTTCTTTTTTTACAAGAGGGCGAAGGTACAAAAAGGAGTGGGATTTTTTGGGGACGGGCTTTTTCAGCTATGTGGATCATCATTGTGCCTGCCCATATGCTTGCGCAGGGCGCACTATTATGTACGGCATACAATTATTGACTTTTAATTTTGAAATATTTTAGTCTTGTTTTTTACCATTAACCTGGCATTCAATAACAATTTATACCGGTAAATCTATTTAAGATACCGTTGGATAAATACTATGATTTAAGCCACATATTTTTTAAATTGTGCATATCTTCATTTATATATTTTCAAAAAAATGTTAACATGAAAAAATTTACACTTCTTTTCATTATAAGTATTAATACAATAATAAGTTTTAGCCAGAATGTGGGTATTAGCAGCACACCCATAACGCCTGACCCAAGTGCGCAACTCGAAGTAAGATCTACCTCCAGGGGTGTTTTAATACCAAGAATGAATACTGTTGATATGGGTTTAATTGTGGCACCTGCACAAGGATTAATGATATATAACACTGATACAAAAAGCTTTCTGTATTATGATGGTTTTTGGAAAGAAATGTCAATAAAAGATGATCATGTATGGATAAAAAACGCAGATAATATTTACAACAGTAATCTTGGTTTTGTAGGTGTTGGTACGAATAATCCGGGTATTAAGTTGGATGTAGCTACAGGCTCAAGTGGCGCCATTGCAAGGTTTAGCGGGGGTGCACAAACATGGTTAGAGTTTAGAGAGAATAATATATACAGAGGTTATTTAGGTTCTTTTGCGGGCAATGCTGAAGACATGGATTTTGGTACCGGTGCAGGAAATACAACTGGTAAAATACATTTTACAATTGGTGCAAGCCCTAAAGTTACGGTGAGCGATTTGGGGTATTTGGGTGTTGGCAAAATTTCTCCCAATAGTCCTTTGCATGTTGTAGGTGGTGCAGGCGCAGGCGGTGTAGTGCCATTACCTTCAACCATTACAGCAGAAAATAATGGCAATACATTTTTAAGTTTACTTACACCAAATGCTAATGAAGCGGGGATTATATTTGGATTGAACAACAACAATAATAGTGGTAGTGTTGGATATAACAATGCTGCTACACCCAAGGGGCTTCAATTTAGAACGAGAAATAATATTACTCAAATGGTATTGGATTCTCTGGGTAACGTAGGTATTGGCGATTTAACTCCTACTTCAAAATTAAATGTAACATCTACTAGTGCTGGTAACATTGCCAACTTTGATGGTAGAACAGGTATGTATATCGGATTGTATGAAAACTCTACCTACCGTGGATATCTGGGTTCTTTTTCTGGCGCCGCTACGGATGTAGATTTTGGTACAGGTGGAGGTAATACAACTGGTAAATTAAATTTTACCATTCAGGCTTCTCCAAAATTCAGCATTGCTGCAGATGGAACTTCTCAAATACTGGGAAGCAATCTTTTAGAAATTGGTGCTGGTATTGCAGGCAAAGAAGCCAATGCAGGAAAAATTGGCTACAATGCTTTTGGGCAAAGTGCTTTAACCATTATAGGTGCTGGCACTACAACAACCAACAGGGCAGTGTATTTTTATGCAGAAGGGGGCACTACCACCAATGGATCAATCTATGTGGAAAAAGCGAGCGGTGGATTGCCAACAATAGAAATAAAGCCAACTGAAACTGGTGTAGATGGTTCGGAAATTTTATTATACAATGCTGCAGGTGTTGCCACCATTGAGTTAGATGCAGATTTTGGTGATGGTGATGGCAGGGTTATTACCAGCGAATTACAAATAAAAGGCGGCTCTGATTTAGCTGAGCATTTTGATATTGCAATAGATGAAGAAGCCGAAGCCAAACCTGGTATGCTGGTTTCTATTGATACAAAAACAGAAGGTAAATTATGCCTGACCAACCAATCAGGCGATACAAAAATTGTAGGTGTAATTAGTGGAGCAAATGGTATAAAGCCAGGCATGCTTATGGGGCAGGAAGGTACGGTTGCTTATGGTAAATATGCTATTGCATTAGCTGGCAGGGTTTATGTGCTGGCTACAAACGAAGCAGGCGAAATTAGCGCAGGAGATTTTTTAACATCGTCCGGCAAAAAAGGTTATGCAAAAAAAGTAACCAACATACACAAAAACCAAGGAGCAATTATTGGTAAAGCAATGGGTAAAGTAAATCCAAAAAGTGGTTATGTTTTAGTACTTATCAATTTACAATAATAAAATATTCATCAATATAAAATTTTAAAAAATGAATATTAGAAACACTACATTTTTTTTCTGTTTTATTTGTTTCAACAATTTTGCAAATGCACAATTAAATCCATTGTACATTCCTCCTACATTAAATGGACCTGTATATAATTTAAATATGCAGCATGGCACACACCAGTTTAGTTTTCTTGTAAACAGTGCTACCATGGGTTTTAATGGAAATGTACTTGGCCCTACACTTGTTATGCAAGCAGGGCAGCAAGTATCTATGAACGTAACAAATAGTATTGGTGAGCCATCAACCGTTCACTGGCACGGCTTTCATGTACAGGCAGAAAATGATGGTGGACCACATACCGTTATTGAACCAAATACTACATGGACACCATCTTTTAAAATACTGGATAAAGCAGGAACATACTGGTATCACCCACACCTGCACGACTCCACCACCAAGCATGTTGCAAAAGGATTAGCAGGACTAATCATTGTAAAAGATGCAGAAGAAGCCGCACTTTCACTACCACGAACTTATGGTGTAGATGATTTTCCTTTAATTATACAAACGAAAGCTATAGATGCTGCCGGTGTAATAAAATACTCAAACGTAAATGCAAACGCAGATACCAAGTTGATGGTAAACGCTACTTACAGTGCAAGGCTTGATGTGCCACAGCAATATGTAAGGTTTAGAATTTTAAATGCGTCGGTACAGCGTGTTTTTAATTTAGGTTTGTCAAATGGATTTAGCTTTTTTCACATAGCAACAGATGGCGGATTAAAAGCTACACGAACTACAGTAAATAGATTAAGATTAGCACCAGGTGAGAGAGGTGAAATAGTGGTGCCATTCAACATTTACAGTGTAGGTACAAATTTACAACTGGTGAGTTATGCAGGTTCATTACCAAATGGTACATGGGGAGCTACAGACCCCTGGATTGCAGGGCCAAGTGGTACCGAGCCTCCGGGCTACAGTCCTAACTTTATGAATGGAAGTACTTTTAATATTTTATTTTTTACAGTGGTGGCACAAACTGCAAGCCCCATACTTTCTATACCCAGCACATTGGCTACAGTTACACCCATACCTGAAGCCTCTGCTACCAATACAAGAAATAAGTGGTTATTTGCTGGTGCCGGGGGTGGTGTAAAAATTGGAAACACATCTAGTGCTGCCAGTGCAGATGCTTTTAGCTTAACAACCATTGATGATATAATTCCTTTAAACTCCACTGAAATATGGACACTGCATGGTTCGTTCAATATGTACCATCCATTTCACATACACGATATACAATTTTATATTTTAGACAGACGGGACTCTAACAACAATATTATACCACTTACTTCCAACGAAATTGGTAGAAAAGATGTAGTGTATGTTGGGCCAAAAGAAACAGTAAGATTTATAACAAAGTTTGATGATTTTTGGAGCGATGTACCATACATGTATCACTGCCATATAACCCAGCATGAAGATAAAGGGATGATGAAACAATTTATTGTAACCCGAAGAATATATGTAGATAAAAATTATGCAGGTATCGAATTTGGAAGCATCACGTTTCCTTTTAACACGTTAAGAGAAGCTGTAGATGCAGCCACAGATGGAACTACGATTTATTTTAAAAGCAATGGAATACATGAAGAATTAACAACTGACTTGATAACGACAAAAAAAATAACGTTTAAAGTAACCACTGGTATTGTTACTGTAAAATAAAGGTGAATATGAAAATATTTTTATTTCTTTTTATAATGTTTTGTTTCAAATTTACTTTTGCACAACCAAAAACTATTCATGTGTATGCATTTGTAGCAGAGGAATGTCCAGTATCTATATATATGGCTGGTGCATTAGAAGAAGTAGCACAGTTTTATTATAGTAAGGCAGATTTTAGTTTAGTATTTCCGTTAAAATCGAGTAACAATAAAACAGCTAATTTATTTAAAACAAAAAATAAATTGCCGTTATATAATGTTGTTTTAGATAAAGACCAAAGTATTAGCAAAAGATTGGGGGCTACCGTTACACCCGAAGTAATTATTACTGATGCTGATAAT
>JAYVGA010000612.1:0-5728 GCA_043772635.1 Chitinophagaceae bacterium | reverse complement strand
AAAACCTAATTCCTGAAAAAATGCCTTGGCTGCTTCAAAATCACTTCCCGACGGAACAAATGGTTCAAGAGAAAGAAACATCATGACGGTAGAATTTTTTAATACAGCAACATAGCTGTATGTGTGTATAAATTACAATCTCTGTAAAAATATTAATAAATTAAATGTATTCATTTGCTTAAAACAGCTAAATAGCTGCCGTATAAATTAAGCAGGGGTATTTTGCTTCCTAAATACCTGGTGGCTTTTCCGCTTCCTAAAATTTTAATAACTTTTAACCCCGCATTTTTTACAAAGCTTTTAAACGCAGGTATGCTCATAATATTTACATGCGAGGGATCTTCAAAAACAGAATCT
Source organism: Chitinophagaceae bacterium (assembly GCA_043772635.1). Classification (GTDB taxonomy): domain Bacteria; phylum Bacteroidota; class Bacteroidia; order Chitinophagales; family Chitinophagaceae; genus Ferruginibacter. The sequence continues at coordinate 5,371 of JAYVGA010000612.1, read as the reverse complement.
CTTCCAAGTTTTATTAAAATTGCATCGGGGTTGGGAGTGGTAAATAAAATCAGTCCATCTTGTTTTAATAAGGTTTTACATTTTTGCAGCATAATTATAAACTCATCCTGGGGTATATGTTCTATTACTTCTCCTGCTATAATTCTGTCAAATTTTAAATTTCCGGATTCCCAAGTGGTAATAGATTCGTTGTAAACCTGCGTATATATCCCGGCAGGTATTTTTTCTATTCTTTCCTTTACCAGCTCAATCCCATAAAGATTAGTAGAAGGAAAAGTGTTTTTTATTACAGTGCCTCCCCGGCCGCTATTACATCCTATATCTAAAACGGTTAAATCTTTTTTTAAATATTGTAAAAATTGCTCGTAACGTTCCAGCGTAAAAGTGTCTGTTTCACTTATCGTTTGAGATTTATTTTCTTTGTAAAGCGGAGCCGCCATAACCCTAAAAATTTATATATCAATAATACAAAATAATGATCAGAAAAAATATGCTGTTAATTAAAAAGCCATACCAGCTTTTTGCACATTGCAGCTTTCACATTTATTATTCTAATTAAGAAGCTGTTTGAGTTAATTTGTCTGAAATTTATTATAGGGTCTAAAATGTTGCCATTATGTATGCCGATGAAAGCCTGCCCGGCTGCGCCAGCAGACAGGGATTGTGACACAACGTTGATGCCATGAAAACCTTTTGCTGGTATCTAAAATAAATAACTCAAACACCTTATAAGCATTACTTAAATCTGTGCCAATATTTAAAATAAAAAACTCCCACCTGGGGAGTCTTTATTTTAAATTAAATTTTATTTAGATAATCAGCATCGAATCGCCATAACTAAAGAAACGGTATTTATCCCTGATGGCTTTTTTATAAGCTTCCATCATAAGGTCGTAGCCGGCAAATGCGCAGGCCATAATTAATAAACTGGTTTTAGGCAAATGAAAATTGGTAACCAGTGCATCGGCAATATTAAAATTATAAGGGGGATGAATAAAATGATTGGTCCATCCCTCACTTGGCTTTAATAATTTTTGAGCAGTGTACGATGTTTCCATAGCACGCATGGTGGTAGTACCAATAGAGCAAATTCTGTGGCCACCTTCTTTAGCTTTGTTTACAATGCTGCAGGCTGTTTCATCTATATTGTAATACTCTGCATCCATTTTATGTTTGCTCAGATCTTCTACCTCAATAGGCCTGAAGGTTCCAAGCCCTGTGTGCAGGGTAACTTCTGCAAAACGCACACCCTGTATCTCCAGCCTTTTTATCAGCTCTTTGCTAAAGTGCAATCCTGCAGTAGGTGCAGCCACAGCTCCCTCATGTTTGGCATATACCGTTTGGTAGCGTTCTTTATCTTCCTCTTCCGGTTTACGTTTAATATATTTGGGCAGGGGTGTTTCTCCCATAATATCCAGCATCTGGCGAAATTCATCATCGGTACCTTCCCATAAAAAGCGGATGGTACGGCCACGGCTGGTGGTATTGTCTATTACTTCTGCTACCAGTTCGTCATTTTCGCCAAAGTATAATTTATTACCCACTCTAATTTTACGGGCAGGGTCTACAATTACGTCCCAGAGTTTGTTTGTCTTATTTAGTTCTCTCAGCAAAAAAACTTCAATCTTGGCACCTGTTTTTTCTTTGCGGCCATACATACGTGCAGGAAAAACTTTAGTATTGTTCACCACAAAAACATCTTTGTCGTCAAAATATTCCATAATGTCACGGAAGGTTCGGTTTTCGAGGTCACCGGTTTTGCGGTTAATAACCATCATGCGGCTATCTTCTCTTTTTTTGGTAGGATGCTGGGCAATAAGGTTTAGCGGCAGATCAAATCTGAATTGAGATAATTTCATGTAATAAATTAAATTAAAAGGTGATTTATCACATGCCAGGTACTGTAACAATTTACAGAGATAGGAAGCCTTTGTATTTATTTAAAGGCATATATCATGTTACGGCATGATTTAAAAGTGGCCAAAGCTAAGAAATTTTAACGGTATTGCTGCGGCAATTAATTATTAAACAAAAAAATGACAGTAAGTTGAAATGCCGGAAAGAAAAAGAATAGAAATTAAACTTAAGACGCCTTCCCGACTTTTCAGCTTGCCCCGCTTTTTTGCGGGGGCTAAAAAAATTTAAAGCGAAGCTTTCTTTGTGGCAGAAATCTTATCCATAAAGCCACTAAGGTACCAAATCAGGTTCGCTCTCATCCAGCAAACCTTAATGAAAAAGATCATTAAAATAAAACTCCAAAAGCCATCCTTTCTTCCCGGCCTGCCCCATTTTTTTGCCGGGGCAATTATTATGATTTATTTTTTTGATTATTGTATTTATATGTGCAACTTTATGAGGTGGCTTAAGGTCATGTATATTAAATGATGTATTACAAGCGAATTTTACCCTTCTTATTCCTGCTTCCCTCTGTTTGCCTGCAGGCCCAGGTACAACCGGCACCAAAAAAATACCAGGGATTATTGTGGGAAATAAGTGGCAATGGCCTCTCCAAACCTTCCTATGTTTTTGGCACCATGCATGTGAGCAGCAAACTTGCTTTTCACTTAAGCGATTCTTTTTATTATGCGTTAAAGCAGGTAGATGCCGTGGCGCTGGAGTTAAACCCCGATTTGTGGCAGGCTCAAATGGTGCGCCTGGCCAAGCTTAATGAAAATTACAGTGAGTTTGTGCAGCCCGCCGGCAGCGATTATCTTACAGAAAATAGTTTTCGTATTACTGATTATGAAAGTACCCTTAAGGCTGCTTTAAGTACAGAACCCCCTGTGGTAAACAGCCTGCTGTACCGCTCCTATAAAATAAGAGACGATTTTGAAGAAGATACTTTTCTTGATCTTTATATTTTTCAGGCAGGGAGAAAACTGGGAAAAGCAGCCGCAGGTGTAGAAGATTATTACGAAAGTGAAAAGCTGGTGCTGGAAGCCTACAGGGATATGGCCAACGAAAAAAAGAAAAAAGAAATAGATCTTGATGGCGAAAGCATGGCAAGCATTCTGCAAAAACTACAACAGGCTTACCGCTATGGCGATCTGGATTTGATGGATTCGCTGGATAACCTGATGGATAAATCGCCCGCTTTCCGAGAAAAATTCCTGTATAAAAGAAACGAAATACAGGCCGATGCTATAGACAGTATTATAAAAAACAGGGCTTTGTTTGCCGGAGTGGGCGCTGCACATTTACCCGGCAGCAGGGGTGTGATAGAATTGCTGCGTAAAAAAGGTTACCGTTTAAGAGCCGTAAAAATGACCGACCGGGATGCCGAACAAAAAGATGCCATCAACAAACTAAAAGTGCCCGTTCATTTTACTACACAACATTCAGAAGATAATTTTTATACCGTTGATGTGCCGGGCCCGCTGTATTCTTTAAATGGCAATTACCAGGAGCTTAACAGGAGCCAGTATGCCGACATGACCAATGGCAGCTATTATATGGTAACCCGTATTAAAACCTATGCCTCATTTATTCAACTCCCTGCAGCCGTAAATAAAAAAGTAGACAGCGTTTTATATGAACATATACCAGGCAAAATATTGAGCAAAAAAATAATTACTAAAAATGGATTTACAGGTTACGATATTACCAATCAAACCCGCAGGGGCGATTTGCAGCGCTACCATATTTTTATAACGCCATTTGAAGTAATCATTTTTAAAATGAGCGGCAAAAACGATTATGTAAATGGCCAGGAAGCCAAACGTTTTTTTGAATCTATACAGCTTAAAGAATTTACAGGCCCGCCTTTGCAGTATAAACCGGAGCAGGGCGGCTTTAGTGTGGCTATGCCGCATGAGGCCCATAGTTATTTTAATAATTTAAGCGATAGCAGGTGGGAGTATGAAGCCGTGGATAAAATAACCGGCGATGCTTATCTTATTTTTAAAAAATCGGTGTACAATTATAATTTCCTGGAGGCCGATAGTTTTGATCTTGCCCTGATAGAAACTTCTTTTAGAAGCAGCGAATATTTTGAAAAACAGCTAAGCAGAAAAAATACAACTATTAATGGCTTCCCTGCATTACTGGTAAAAGAAAAATTAAAAAACGGCAACATTATCCAGGCTGCCATTATTATTAAAGGACCGCATTATTATGTATTTGCACAGCGCAGTAAGAATAATACGGATAAGGTTTTTAGTTTTTACAAAAGCCTTCAGTTTGTACCATACGTGTACAATGCACCCACTGCATACAGCGATAGTTTTTTACTGGTAAATGTACAAACACCGGTGCAGCCCGATATTGATAACAGTATAAGAACCATTATAGAAGAAACGGAAGAAGATGCAGCCAATGGCATTAACCCCGGCGGGTATATTACTTACTGGAAAAAAATAAAAAACGGTTTGTTTTTAAGCAGGGCCACAGGCGAAATGGTATCTGTGCAGGTGCAGGAGTATCCTAAATATTTTTATATTAGAGATTCTGCAAAATTCTGGCAGGATGAGATAGATGATTTTTTGGGTAAAAAAGACATGCTGCTGCACGATAAAAAATGGTTCTCCAATACCGATGGAAGTAATGGCTATATTTTGCAGGTGAGAGATACAGGATCGGGCAGAATGATAGAACGCATGTTATTGCTTAAAGGAAAATATATGTTTACCCTTTCTACCGTAAGCGATACCTTAAATAAAAAAAGCAATTTTATATCGGATGTTTTCAGCAGTTTTAAACCGCATGAAAAAGTGAGCCGGCAAAATTTATACGAAAATAAATTGCCTCTTTTCTTTTCGGATCTTTTTAGTGCAGATAGTGCCCTGCATAAAAAAGCACAGCAGTCTATTGCCAATATTTATTTTGGCAGCAAGGGTGCCGCTGCTGTGTATGCTGCCATTAACCGTTTATCGGTTAGCGATAAAAATTATTTCGATTCAAAATCTAAATTAATTACAGAACTGGGTTATATAAAAGACACGGTTAACAATGAAGTACCCCGCTACCTTAAAAAAATATATGAGCAAACGGCCGATACCAGCCTGTTTCAAAATGAAGCTATCCTGGCACTGGCAAGGCTTAAAACAGCAGCTTCTTTTAAAATATTAAAAGATTTAATGTTGCAGGACCCTCCCATTTTTGAGGATAATAATGATTATGATGCATTTTTTGATAACCTGGGCGATAGTCTTTTGCTGAGCAAAACTTTGTTTCCGCAGTTACTGCAGTTATCTACCCTGCAGGATTATAAAGATAATATTACCAGCCTGCTGGTAACCCTTGTAGACAGCGGTTATATGAAAGCAGCCGATTATGAAGATTATTTTTCCGGCATTTATGTAGATGCTAAAGTGGCCTGGAAAAAACAACAGGCAAAAGAAGAAAAAATAATGGAGGCCAATAATAAAAAAGA
>JAYVGA010000611.1:0-2089 GCA_043772635.1 Chitinophagaceae bacterium | reverse complement strand
TAAACCTATACAAATAGTCCCAACGCATTTGGTCTATTACCAGGCCTACCACCAGTTTAGGTTTTGATAAACTTTTGTTGTTAGTACCTAAATCTGATTTTACTTGTGCAGATGTTGTAAAAACAATGCTTATAAATAAAAAAGCAGTTGCAATATTTTTCTTTGTCATCCAGGAATAAAATTTTAGCAAATATAAACTTTACACAATGCTTTTAATCGCTCAGTTCCTGATAAAGCTCAGTAAGTAATTTAAACCCAAATCCTTAATTTTGCGGCATTAAGAAAAATTTTTTAACCCTGGTACCTAAAGGAACAAATGGGAACTAACTTAGCATTTTGTTTAATTAAAGAATAATCTTATAAATTTAAAATCATATACAACAATGGATGTTTTTGAAAAATTAGTAAAAGATGGTGGGCCGCTTGGTCAGCACATGGACAGGGCACATGGTTACTTTGCCTTTCCTAAACTGGAAGGAGAACTGGGGCCCCGCATGCAGTTTCGTGGAAAAGAAATGATAGTGTGGAGTTTAAATAATTACCTGGGCCTGGTGAATCATCCCGAAGTAAGAAAAATAGATACTGAAGCCGCAGCAGCATATGGTATTGGAAACCCTATGGGTGCCAGGATGATGAGTGGCAATACTGCCAAACATGAGGAACTGGAAAAAGTGATTAGCCAGTTTGTAAACAGGGAAGATACCATGTTGCTGAATTTTGGCTATCAGGGCATCATGAGCTGTATAGATGCATTGGTAAACCGCAGGGATGTAATTGTATATGATGCAGAAGCACATGCGTGCATTGTAGATGGTGTTCGCCTGCACATGGGGCACAGGTATGCTTTTAAGCACAACGACATTGAAGATTGCGAAAAACAACTGCAGCGGGCAACCGAACTGGCAGCCAAAAATGGCGGTGGAATTTTAGTAATAACCGAAGGTGTTTTTGGAATGGATGGCGAGCAGGGCATTCTGAAAGAAATTGTGGAATTAAAAAAACAATTTGAATTTAGAATACTGATAGATGATGCTCATGGTTTTGGTTATATGGGTCCTACAGGTGCAGGTGCCGATGAAGCACAGGGGTGCCAGGATGGGATAGATTTGTATTTTAGCACCTTTGTAAAAAGCATGGGAAGTATTGGAGCATTTATCAGTGGACCAAAAAATGTTTTAAAGTTTCTACGGTACAATGTACGCTCTCAAATATTTGCAAAGAGTCTTCCACTGCTTGTGGTAGAAGGCATGCTTAAACGCATGGATATGGTAATTAATATGCCTGAGCTGAGAGAAAAACTTTGGGCTAATGTGGAGCGGTTGCAAACCGGCCTAAAAGAAAGAGGGTTTGACATTGGCCACACCAACACACCGGTAACTCCTATTTTTATGAAAGGCGATGTTCCCGAAGCCACTCAAATGGTAGTAGATCTAAGAGAGAACTATCATATATTTTGCAGCATTGTAGTGTATCCTGTTATACCAAAAGGCGATATCATTTACCGCATTATCCCTACAGCAGCACATAGCTTTGAAGACATAGATATTACCTTAAAAGCTTTTGAAGAAACAAAGAAAAAATTAGATGCCGGATTATATAAAGCCGCAGAAATTCCTGATATGGCAGAAGTAATGTAAAAAAATTGTAGTCCTATTATTTTTGATGGGACTTTTTTTTGTGCCAGCGTTAGGCTAATTAATCTTTTGAGGTGCTAAGAGTAATAATGCGCTAACCTGTACATAAAAAAATCTTTATCCCTTACGCCGTAATTAGCGGTGATGAACCTTTGTATTTTACTGTTCATGGCTTCTGCCTTTGCATTTGTTTTTCCTGTTTTAAAATAGTTCATGATTTTTTCTTCGTTGCTTCCAATAATGCGGATGAGGTTTTCTATTTCAGGCAACTTTGCCTGTTCGGCACAGTCGTACCAGTGGATGAGTTGTCTTTCTATTTGCCATTCGTATTTGCCAACATTTTCTTTGTCCAGCCACTGCCTTATTTGCAGGGTAAGTTCATAAGCTGATTTAAGCAGGGGATAGGTTTCAAAAAGAAGGCCCGCCCTTTTTTGCTGCGAGGCTGTCCAGTTTTC
>JAYVGA010000610.1:0-13266 GCA_043772635.1 Chitinophagaceae bacterium | reverse complement strand
ACTGATGTAGTTGTTGTAGGTTATGGCACACAAAAAGTAACCAAAGTTTCTGGTGCTATTTCTACCGTAAAAGCGGCTGATATAGAAAAGCTGAAACCTCTGAGAACAGAAGAAGCACTGCAGGGGCGGGCTTCGGGAGTAAGTGTAATTCAAAATGGTTCTCCCGGATCTAAACCTACAGTTTTAATAAGAGGAATACCCTCTTTTTCCGGCGTAGATCCTGTAGTAATTATTGATGGTATTCCCCAATCGCTTACAGATTTGAATGCTATCAATGCCCTGGATATAGAATCTATAAATGTATTAAAAGATGCAGCCACTACAGCCATCTATGGAGTAAAAGGTGGTAATGGAGTTATTGTAGTAACAACTAAGTCGGGCAGAAAAAATCAAAAACCAGAAATAACGATTAACAGTAATTATGGTGTGCAGGAAGTGGCGAATACCATTGGCGTATTAAATGCCAGTGAATATGCTGCTATGGTAAATGAAGGCAGTACTGTAGCTGGAGGTAATGTTATTTTTCCTGATTTATCTATTTTGGGTGTGGGAACAAACTGGCAGAATGAAGTTTTTAAAAAAGCGCCTGTTCAAACCTACAATATTGGAGCCCGTGGAGGATCAGATAAAATGAATTATTTTGTATCTGCCGGGTATCTTGACCAGGGTGGTATTGTAGGAGGAATTGATAAATCAAAATTCAGCAGGAGCAATTTTACTGCTAATCTTAGTTTTGATCTTACTTCCCGGTTAAAATTTATTTTAAATACTACGGGTGTAATTCTCAATTCAAAAGGCATACAGGAAAACTCGTTTAACAGCGTAGTAGGCAGTGCTTTAAATTTTGATCCTACAGTACCTGTTTTAAATACTGTGCCTAACACTAGGGGCAAATACGGATTTAGCAATCTTTTGCTGTCTGAAATATTTAATCCGCTAACTAAACTGGAAAATACCTATAACAAAAATATAGGTACAAAGATTTACGGAAAGTTTGAATTACAATATAATTTACTGAAAGACCTAAAACTGTCTTCCCGTTTTGGATATACCAAGTATGATGGCAATGCCAAAGGGTTTACACCATTTGTATACTATGGTCCTTTGAATGTAGAAAATACTATGAATGCTGATGGCAGCCCTATTACACAAACTGTAAACGGAGTGGTTACACAAACACACAATAGTGTATCACACGAAAAAGCCAGCAACTTTAATTATACCTGGGAAACATTTGCCAATTATAATTTTAAAGTAAAAGAAGATCATAATTTTGAAACCGTACTGGGATTTTCCCTGGCAAAAATTTCTGGTAATACAGCAGGAGCCACAAGGCAGGATGTACCTTTTAACTCCTGGGAGTTTGCAGATTTTACAGCAGCCACCGGAAGTAATACTGCTGCCAATCCCAATGCACTGGCTGGTTATTATTACCAGTATTTCAGAAAAAATATTTCTTATTTTGGCCGTGTAAATTACGATTACAAAGATAAATATTTAGCTTCCTTTACTGCCCGAAGAGATGGTTCTTTTGCTTTTGGAAATGATAATAAATTTGCCAATTTTCTTTCTGGTTCGCTTGGATGGATTGTAAGCAAAGAGAATTTTTTCAATTCAGATTTTATTAATTATTTAAAAATAAGAGGCAGTTATGGCAGCATAGGAAACGAAAATGTAAATCCCCAATCTGTACAGATTATTACTGGTGGAAGCAGCTATGGCCCTACAGCAAACAGTAATGGCTATACTTTCGGAGATGTTTTTTATCCGGGCTCTACAGTGGGCTCTGCCGCCAATAAAGCATTGAGATGGGAAAAGCAGTTACAATCCAATGCAGGGTTTGATGTTACTTTCTATAAAAATAAATTTTCTTTATCTGCAGACTATTTTACCAAAAAAGTGGATGGTTTACTATTTGCCAGTTCAGCTTCATTGTACCTGGGCACAGTGCCCATTCCCGAATCTAATATAGGTTCTACCAAAACAAGCGGTATCGATCTGTCTTTAACTTATAATGAAATTATTGCACGGAGTTTAAAAATGAGTAACAACCTAATATTTACTACCTCTAACAATAAAGTAACAGCTACCAATATTGATGGTACTGCTAAAATTCCGGGAGGCTATTATTTTAACGGCCAGTCGCAGAGTGTAACCGTATTTGAAAAAGGGTTTACGCCTGGCTATTTTTATGGATACAAAACAGCCGGATTATTTCAAACAGAAGCTGAAGTAAAAACATCCCCTACTCAAACAAATGCAAAGCCGGGAGATATAAAATATGCAGATATAAACGGCGATGGTGCTATTACTTCTGCCGATCAAACCCAGATAGGAGATCCCTTCCCTGAGTTTACCATGGGCTGGAACCTGAGCCTGGAGTATAAAAATCTAGATTTTAATATGTTTACTTATGCATCTGTAGGTAATGATATTTACAGGGCTTACGAAAGAAATGCCAACTACTCCAATAAATTCAGATCAGTGCTTGCCCGGTGGACGGGTGAAGGAACTACCAACGATGCAAGGAACCCAAGGTATTCTTTTGAAGATGCCAACAGCAACATCAGGGTTTCCGACCGGTATGTAGAGGATGGTTCTTTTGTAAAAATTAAAAATATACAATTAGGCTATACACTCCCTGCATCTTTAACCAAAAAAGTTTTTAATAAAGTAAGGATTTATGCACAGGTAAAAAATGCCTACACTTTTACAAAATACACCGGGTACGATCCGGAAATAGCAGGTGGAATATTGGATACAGGTATTGACCGTGGAGCATATCCGCAGGCACGTACTTATGCAATTGGCCTGGACATTAAACTATAAATTTTTACAACAAAAAAATATTACCATGCAGCGTTCAACTATAAAAATACTTAGCCTGGTTCTTTTAATTACCACGCTTGGTTCATGCAAAAAATGGGTAGATTATGATCCCCGGGATGAGTTTAAAATTACTGAACTGGATTACCTGAAATCTGAAAGCGATTACCGCACCATGGCCATTAGTATTTACACTCCTTTGCAGTGGTTAAACCAGGCAGTACCTGTGGCAGATATTGCATCAGACAATGCTGTAAGCGGAGGTGAAAATGCATCAGATGTTTTACCACTTCAGCAAATTGATGATTATACACATACGCCTGTAAATGCTACCTTAACAGAAATATGGCAGGCAGCTTACGAAGGTATAAACCGGGCTAATTATTTAACACAGTATAAGGCTGCCAACCTTGATGGCAAGGCAGTAGAGTTTGCAGGTAAAGAAGCCCTTTATGGTGAGGTTAATTTTCTCAGAGCATATTATTATTTTACGCTGGTTAAGTTCTTTGGCGATGTACCATTATTTGCCGACAGAAGATTAGGTTTGGCCGACTCAAGGGCTTTGGCAAGGGCTCCAAAAGCAGATGTATACAAACAGATAGAATTGGATTTAACCAATGCCATTGCAGTATTACCAGCTACACAAACACAAAAGGGCCGCATTACAAAATATGCAGCACAGGCTTTATTGGGAAAAGTTTTGTTGTATGAAAATAAATTTACAGAAGCAGCACCGGTGCTGGAAGCGGTGATAAGTTCCAATGCATTTAGCCTGGTAACAGACTTTGGTTCTATCTTTTTGGCAAGCGGAGAAAATGGTTCCGAATCTGTTTTTGAAATACAATATTCTAACAGCTCTCCTTATTATAACTGGGGTGGCGTTACAAGAGGACAGGGCAATCATTTTGTGCAGCAATGTGGAATAAGGGGAATTAATGGATCTGCTGCTATGCCATATGCTCCGGGCTGGAGCACTAATTTACCTACACAAAACCTTGCCAATGCATATACTGCAGGCGATAAAAGAAAAGCAGTTACCGTGCTGGATATAGAAGCTTATAAAACAGCTAATCCTTCCTTTGGCATTACTTACCAGGTAGCACCTTTTAAAAATACCGGATTATACAATCAGAAATATTTACCCAGGAAAGGAGAAACCTCAGGCCAGTTAGAATTGAATTACCTGAATAATTACAGAACCATCCGCTATGCCGAAGTTTATTTAATGGCTGCCGAAGCTTATAACAGATCATCTGCACCAAACGATACTAAAGCAAGGGAATATTTAAATAAAGTTCGCCAGAGAGCTTTTGGTGATTTACTGCATGATGTTACTGCTTCAGGTGCTACATTAAAACAAGCTATCTGGGACGAGAGAAGGCTGGAGTTAGGAATGGAAGGTGATCGCTTTTTTGACCTGGTTAGAACCGGGCAGGCTGCTACAAAAATCACAAGTTTTAAAGCAGGTAAAAATGAACTCTTTCCCATACCACAGCAGGAAGTAACCATCTCAGGAATTACGCAAAACCCGGGATATTAAACATCAGCATTTATTTATTTAAAAATTAATGATCATGAATTTATTAAAATATTTTGTTGGAATAATTTTTACACTCGCATTTATTACGGGATGTAAAAAAGATAGTTTCACCGATGTTTCTTTTGTTGCAGCAGGCGCATCGCCGGAGCAGTTATCGGCCCTGTTTGAAATAACACAGAACAATACAGGCCTGGTTACCATTACACCCAATGGCACCGGTGCAACAACTTACGATATTTATTACGGCGATGCCACTACTGCTCCTGCAAAAGTTGCTGCCGGAAAAAATACTACCCATACTTATGCCGAAGGTGTGTTTAATGTAAAAATAGTAGCACATGCTGTTAACGGAAAAACTACAGAAAAAATACAACCGCTTACCGTATCTTTCAGAGCTCCGGAAAATTTAGTGGTAAATGCAGCAGTAGATGCAGTAAATAATTTTAAAGTAAATGTATCTGCAAGTGCTACTTACGAAACCATGTTCAGGGTTTTTTGGGGCGATGTGGCTAATGAAGTGCCACAAACATTTGTAGAAGGTGCTACCATCAGTCATATTTATACAACAGTGGGTACTTATACAGTAAAGGTAGTAGCAGTAAGCGGCGGCGCAGCTACTACACAATTTACCACCAGCATTACTATTTCAGACCCGGTATTGCTGCCCGTAAATTTTGAATCTGCTACGCAGGGATATACTTTTAATAATTTTGATGGAGGTACTGTTACTGTTTTAAATAATCCCCAATCTAACGGAATAAACACCAGTGCAAGAGTTGGTAAAATGGTAAAAAACGCAGGCCAGCCCTGGGGCGGAAGTGTATTAAAACTTGGTGCTCCTATTGATTTTTCTGCCAACAGGGTTTTCAGGATGAAAGTATATTCTCCAAGAGCAGGTGCTAAAGTATTATTGAAAGTAGAAAACCCCACAAACGGCGCCATTAGTTTTGAAAAAGAAGTAAGCACCACAGTGGCCAACACATGGGAAGACCTGGTGTTTAATTACAACGCTATCAACACAGCCAATGTTTATCAGAACATCGTACTCATTTTTGATAATGGTACCATGGGTGATGGATCTGCAAATTTTACTTTTTTGTTTGATGATATCCGGCTTACCAACCAGATACCTGTAGGCCTGTTAAACCTGCCGGTAACTTTTGATGTGGCAGGCGTAAATTATGCTGTTACAGATTTTGGAAACAACATTACATTTGATGATGTTGATCCGGTAAGTGCCGGTAATAATGTAAAGAAAACAACCAAGCCAAACGGTGCAGAAACATGGGCCGGCACAACCATTGGTGCAGGCTTTACATCTAAAATTCCCTTTACGGCAAGTGCTACGCAAATGAGCATAAGAGTTTATTCTCCTGCTGCCGGTATTCGCATAAGATTAAAAGCAGAAGACCGCACCAACAATACAAAGTCGGTAGAAACAGAAGCCATGACGCTAACTGCCAATAGCTGGGAAACACTGGTATTTGATTTTGCCAATCAGTCTGCAGGTACTGCAGCGCTTAACCTTGCATACAATTATGATATGGCTTCTATCTTTTTTGATTTTGGAAATAGTGGAACCGGAAAAGTTTTTTACTGGGATGATGTAAAATTCTTACCAGTAAATATTACTCCCGGTTATTTAGCACTTCCGCTGGACTTTCAATCAACAGTTATTAATTATGCATTTACCGATTTTGGTGGAGGCAATGCAACGGTTGTAAACAATCCTTTTAGTACCGGTATTAATACCAGTACCAGGGTTGGAAAAATGGTAAAAAATGCAGGAGAGGTTTATGGAGGCAGTCTCATAGCATTAGTAAATCCAATAAATTTTTCTGTAAATAAAACTTTTAAAATGAAAGTGTATTCTCCAAGAGTGGGCGCTAAAGTTTTATTAAAAGTAGAGGGCCCAAATGGTGCAGCTTTTGAAAAAGAAGTAGCCACTACTACAGCCAATGCCTGGGAACTGCTCAGCTTTGATTACAGTGCTATTGATGCGGGAAGATCTTACCAGAATGTGGTATTGATTTTTGACCTTGGAACAATGGGCGATGGTTCTTCCAACTTTACTTTTTACTTTGACGACATTACACTTAATTAATTAAAAAAATTACTATCATGATAATGAGAATAAAATCAATCAGCTTCATAGCGCTTGCATTACTCAGCATATTGAGCAGTTGCAAAAAGGAAGATTATTCTTTTGGAGAATTAAAAACTCCATCCGGTCTTGCTTTAGCGGCAGTAGTTGCCGGGGCAAATGCTGCAAATCCAAATGGAGATGGAACAGGAAAAGTAGCCATAACTGCTTCAGCAACCAATGCGCTTTCTTATAATATAGATTTTGGAGATGGAACCACACTTCCGGTACAATCGGGTGTGATAATACATAAATATACTACGCCCGGCACATCCAGTTATACTATTACAGTAAATGCAGTGGGTACTGGCGGCGTTATTTCTACCATAAGCAAAAAGGTAACCGTATTTGTAGCTTTCGAAATCCCATTGGAAATACTTGCAGCACTAACCAATGGTTCTTCCCGGGTGTGGGTAACCGATAAGGGAGCAGCCGGACATTTTGGTGTAGGAGCCAACGATTTGTTTTTTCCAAACTTTTATGCAGCCGGTCCCGACTCAAGAGAGGCATGTGCATATGATGATGAAATTACTTTTTCTAAAGATGCACTTAACAGAATTTCTATGACCATTAATAATAAAGGCACTTCTTTTTCTATTGGAGCCTCATCTGCATTTTATGGTTTTGGTGGGGGCGATGGCTGTTATGCAATAAATACAGGCGGCACAAAAATGCTTGATTTTTCTGATGCCACATCTGCATCTACTATTGCTGTTAGTACCCGTATACAATTTAAAGTTCCTGGAAATGGTATTGTAAATTTTGGCACCGGCGGCACCGTTTATGAAATATTATCAGCATCGGCTACAAATATTCATTTAAGAAATATTGCTATTGATGGTAATGCATGGTACCAGAAATTAAAAGTTAAACCCTGATTCCCTCTGAGCCATTTATCCCTGTGTACATGGATGAATGGTTCCTTTTAAAACTTAAAAAAAATGAAATCTATGTCATTAATATTTATGCTGCCACTGGTAGCCATGTTTTCTGCCTGCGGCAAAGGAGAAAGCAATACAGGAGCAAATACAGCACCAACCAATCTTACGGTAAACGCCATTGTAAATACCGATAACAGTGGCAATGTATCTTTTACTGCCAGCGCCAAAGATGCAGCTACCTACGAATATGATTTTGGAAACGGTGTTTTTCAAATTGTTCCGTCGGGAGTTGTGCTATATAAATACCCTGCATCCGGTACCTATACTGTAAATGTAATTGCTAAAAGTGCAGCCGGGCTCACAGCCAGCAAATCAACAAAAGTAACCGTAGCCGTTAGTTTATCATTGGTATGGTCTGATGAGTTTAATGTAAACGGCGCACCAGACCCTTCAAAATGGGGATACGACATTGGAAATGGTTCCGGGGGTTGGGGCAATGCAGAATTAGAGTATTATACCAACAGGCCCGAAAATTCTATAGTGCAGGGCGGTGTACTTAAAATAAATGCCATTAAGGAAAATTTTAGTGGCTTTGGTTACACTTCTGCAAGGCTCGTTTCGCAGAATAAATTTTCTTTTAAATATGGAAAAGTAGAAGTGAGTGCTAAACTGCCCACCGGTGTGGGCACTTGGCCGGCCATATGGATGCTGGGCAATAATATAACCACTGCAGGCTGGCCTGCCTGTGGCGAAATTGATATTATGGAGCACCTGGGAAGAGATCTGAATAAAATTTATGGTACACTGCATTATCCCGGCCGTTCCGGCTCCACTGCAGATGGTGCTACAAAATTAATTGCTGATGCCACAACTTCATTTCATAAATATTCGCTTGAGTGGTCTGCAGCCTCAATAAAAATTTCTGTTGATGACCAGGTTTTTCATACCGTTGCCAATTCGTCTGCAATGCCCTTTAACCTGGATTTCTTTTTTATCCTTAATGTAGCCATGGGCGGAAATTTTGCCGGTGCAATGGATCCTGCAGTTACCAATGCAACCATGGAAGTAGATTATGTAAGGGTTTATAAATAAAAAAAGTTATAAAAGAATAGCGATAAAAAAATAGTTGTTTGATATTATTATTTAAAACCAGCAAACCAGCAAAGCAGCAATCGTAGGAAAGCGGGTGGTATTTACTTCCGCTTTTTTATTTCTTTTAAACCGCAGTTTAAAATTTAATTATGCATTTGGTTGTTGCACTATCAAAATGTAACAGTTAAGGTTTATCAAAAAAAATAAAAACTTTTAAACGCTTTTTAAAAATAGTTTGCCGCAGCATACACAAATTTAATCTGCGTATCTGCGGCATCTTTATTTTCATAAAATTTAAGCAGGAAAGTTTTTTAATTCACCATCTGAAGTTTACAGACACTCATTGCACAACTTTTCACTAATCTTTTTTTATTATTAGTGACAATTAGTGGCACCCATTTATTTTCATCAACCACTATTTTTTTTCTTTCCTCCTCAACGTAATGGCAGCATTTTTATTCAGATCACCGGAAAATCTTATTTCCTGCCGTTTATTATCGTATTGCAAAACCAATAGTCCTGTATTGGGAGCAAGGGCACCCAGGTTTTCTGCATACATTATTAACTGAATGGTATCGCCCAGGTCGGGGGTTATATAAACTGTTTTAGTAAATGCTGTAGTGCTTAAGCCCTGCCTGGATACAATTGTTTTTCCGTTTAAAATAATACTTACTGTATCTCCATCCACTTCTCCATTATCGTACAAACTAAATTGCAGGCTGTCCGATGCTATAAACAATTGTTCGATGGTTTCTATTTTTCTTTTGGCCAGGTCAGGGGCAGGAGCCACAGAAATATTTACGGGAGCCGGTTTCGCAAAAGCAATAATTTTTGCTGCAGCAGGTAGATTTTTTTTTGCAATGGCAGGCGCAATGGCTGGCTTTACAGCAACAATTGGTTTAAAGACGACAGGTTGTTTTGCTATCAGCACATTTGCTGTTTTATTTGCCGGTATTGCCGGAATATTAATTTTACCGGCTGGTTTTGTATGTACAATAAGTGGCACACCTGCTGTTGTTTTTTTAAGTATAATTCTTTTTTCATCTTTTCTATCCAGAGGTTTTAAAACAGGCAGGGGGGTAATGGCGGTTATTTCTTCGTCTTTATTTTTTTTATTGATACCCTCGTTTTTTGCCAACTCATTTTGTGTAGCTGGTTTTACTAAAACTTCTGTGGTTATGTTTAACAATGGCGAATCGGGTTTTTTAATTACAGGAAGGGAAGTAATGGATGCAATATCTTTTTTGACTGTGGTGTCAGGTATATTTTTTAAAACGGTTGCTGTTGCAGGTAATGCCGGTATATCCTGTTTTAATGCAACAGGAGAAAAGGATAAGCTGCCGGTTAATTTTAATTCATCCAGTTTAGCCATAAGTTTTGTAACGGCAGGGTTGTCTTTTTTTTCCAGGTAAACCTCACCGTTTGCAGGTCTTAATGTTCTGCTTGTTTTTGTTTCAAATGTGCCGGTCAGTTTTAGTTGTTTCTCTTCTTCATTTAAAAACAGCGTATTTATTTGTTTTATTTTTTTTGGAGCTTCGGCAGTAAAATTATCAAACAGTAAATCTTCATCTTCAATTATAATGCGCTGGTTTTTAAAATAGAGATGCATTTTTTTTAAAGAAATAATTTCATCACCATTTACTATAAAGCTGGTGAGGGAATAAACGGTAAATTTTCCATCCTTTTCGCCAATTACTAATTCGTAAGGTAATTTTTTTTGAGCCGTACTTACATATCCCTGCCATAAGCCGGTAATAGCTTTGCTGGTTGTATGTGCAGGTTGTGCAAAAGAGTGTAAAGGAAATAATAACAGTATAAAAAAGGATTTCATTACCATTTTTCTTTGGTAAAAGATAATACCTTTTTTTAAATATATTTAAAACGGGAATTAAAGTGATCCGCCTTCAATTAAAAGAGATTCTGTGGTGAGTTCCTGTATAAAGGTACTTCCGCCAAGACTGGCCATCATACTGCTAAAAGCAAGTTTACCCAATTTGAAGCCACTCGTTTCTACATAAGTTATTTCGGGATAATAAAGTTTGGGTATAAAACCATTACTAATGGCTATTACAGCAATATCTCCAGGTATAGATAAACCTTTTCTTAATATAGCCTTCATAGCACCGGTTAAAATTTCATCACTCATACAAAAAACGGTATCTGGCTTTTGCAATAAATATTTACTGGTGAGTTTTTCTGCTTCTGCAGCATTTTCTGCAAAATCTGTTATCAGTTTTACAGTAGGAGCTTTGCTGTTTATTGTTTCTTTAAACGCACTCATTCTTTTTTTTGTCATAAGCAGTCGTTCTGCTCCAAACAGTGCCAGCACTTTCTTTTTCTTTTTATGAATGATGGCATCGGCAGCAATGGTGGCAGAAAGGGCATCAGCCACGCAAACTTTATTACAGTTAGTTATATCCGGAACCTTGTCAAAAAAAATAACCGGCGTGTTCATTTCTTTTAATTTAAAAAAAGGATTAATATCATTTGTTTGGGAAGAAATACAGGCAAACAATCCCGATATCCTGTTCTGCCTGCACAGTTTTAAATTAGTCAATTCTATTGCGGGGTCATCACCCGATTGTAATATCATCAGCGAATAATTATTTTTGCGACTTTCTTCTTCTACAGATGATATAAAAGAATCATAAAAGAAATTAGAGATAGTAGGTACAATTACCCCAAATAACCTGCTGTTGCTGGTGCGCAGGTTAATGGCATTTGCATTGGGTTCGTAATCCATAGCATTGGCCAGTTCCACCACCCGCTGTTTTGTTTTTGCAGAAATATCTGGGTGATCTTTGAGTGCCCGGGAAACGGTAGAAATACTGAGCTCTAATGTTTGGGATATTTTTTTTAATGTGGTATTGTTCATTTTTTTTCAGGCTTTTTTATCTTGGTTCGAAAGAAAACTTTTAATAAAATTAGCAAAAATTTACACAGCAATGGTTTTCGCAAACAATTTCGCAAACGATTGCAGAAATTTTATGTGATATAGATTACTTTATTGTTATAAAATAAATCTAACTTTAGAAAATAAAGAATGTGTTTTATTATTTACAGTTATCACGGCACTGGATATATAGTATATAACCAGTAGCTGTGGTAATAGTGTTTTAAGAGGCATTTAATTGGGGTTTATTTTATTATTTCCATCAACAAAAACTAACTATCATGCTGCTTGCTTTTTCAAAAAGAATTTGTTTGATTGTGCTCGTTTCGCTAGGATTAACTTCTGTAGCACTGGCACAAAGTACAGTCACCGGTATCGTAAAAGATAAAGAGGGTGCACCCATATCCGGGGCTACGGTTATGGTTAGAGGAACCACTGGTGGCACATCTACCAATGCGGAAGGAGCTTTCTCCTTATCAAATGTAAAGGATGGTGCAACCATATTAATTACTGGAACGGGTTATGCCTCGCAACAGGTTAAGGTAAGAGGAACTGAACCTGTTATGGTTAGCTTAGAAACCTCTGTGGGTAATTTAAACGAGGTAGTTGTAATTGGCTACGGTACTTCTAAAAGAAAAGATTTAACTGGTGCAGTTTCTACTGTTCAGGCTAAAGACTTTAACAAAGGAACTTATACCTCTGCCGATCAATTGATTCAGGGTAAAGTTGCTGGTGTTCAAATGTTGAATAATAGTGGCCAGCCAGGCGGCGCCTCAACAGTAAAAATAAGGGGTAATTCCACAGTAACCGGTAGCGGTCAGCCTTTATATGTTGTTGATGGTGTTCCATTAGATGGAAGATCACCCAGACCAGGATTAGGAGATATCGGTACGGGCGGAAGTAACCCCGGTAGTAATCCGCTTAACTTTATTAATCCATCAGACATCGCTTCTATAGATGTTTTAAAAGATGCTTCTGCCACGGCGATATATGGCTCCAGGGCGGCTTATGGCGTTGTATTAATTACAACTAAGAGAGGCCAGTCTGGTTTATCTAAAATTGATTTCAGTGTTTCTACAGGATTTTCAAAAATTGCCAAAAAACTTAAGGTACTGGATGCAGGTCAGTTTAGACAAGCATTAACATATTATGGGTTAGGTGCGGCAAATGATAAAGGCTCTTCAGTTGATGCTTTAGACGAAATCTTACAAACTGGCGTTGTACAAAATTATAATCTTGCAGTTAGTGGAGGAACAGAAAGTGCAAAATTCCGTTTTTCTCTGGGTGCGTTAGATCAAACAGGAATTGTTAGAAAAACAGGAATTAAAAAATATACTGCAAACATTAGCGGTAATTTTAAATTTTTAGAAAGTAAAAATCTTGGATTGGATATAAATATTATACCGAGCCAATATCTTGAAAGCATTGCTCCTATTTCTAATAATGCGGGATCAAGAGGCAGTTTAATAGGTAATGCCTTGCAGTGGAATCCTACTGAAAAATTGATTGTGAGAAATTCTAACAATACTGCCGATTCATTTAATGTAGTAAGAGGCGGGGATTTAATTAACCCTGTAGCTTTAAATGAAGCTATTACCGATCGTTCAAAAGTTACTACTGTGCTGGCAAGCATTTCTCCTTATTTTAAATTTTCAAAATCATTGGAGTATAGATTTTTGTATAGTGTAAATTATGGTACTGGTATAAGAAGAACTACCGTTCAGCCATTTATTAACTTTAATGATGTATTGGATAAGGGCCGTGCTATAATTGCTTCAAATGAGTTAACAACTCAACAATTCACTCATACTCTAAATTTTAATCAAAAAATTGTAAATAAATTAAATTTGAATGCGGTAGCTGGTTACGAATATCTTAAATACAGCAACAA